>JAAXVQ010000421.1 GCA_013335425.1 Candidatus Firestoneibacteriota bacterium
GTGCGGCGGGATCACGGCCGCGTCCCGGCAGGCGCGGCGCGCGCGCGAAAGCGCCATGCCCTTGCGCACGCCGGCGCCATAGGCTTCCTCGCTCATGTCGTAGACCGCGCCCCGGGCCGCGCCTTCCGGGGCGATGATCACCGGGCGCTCCCGCAGGCGGCTGTCGAGCGTGCGCTCCACGGCCACGGCGAAGTCCACGACGTTGAGATGAATGATCGACCGCTCGCGCATGCTCAGCGCACCGGGAGCCCCTCGGCCACGAGCGTCTTTTTCAGGGCTTGCGCGGTTCGGGGCGCCTGGCCGCGCACATGGTTGTTGAAAAACAGCACGCCCCGGCCAGCGCGCTCGGCCATGGGGCGGATGCGCTCCGTCGCCCACTCGCGCAGTTCGGCGCCGGAGTAATCGTAATCGAACTGGAGCTGCATTTTTCCCGAGCGCCAGCCCTGGGTGTTGCGCCCGTGGAAGCGGACATAGAGCAAATCCGGGTTGGTCACCAGAGTCAGCGGGGGGAGCAGGTCCGGCAGTTGCGGCTCGTCCACGGTCACCAGCGTGACCCGCCGTTCGGCCAAGCCCGCGAAGACCGCGTCCTGCAGCCAGCTTTTGTGCCGAAACTCCACGGCCAGGGGCAGGCCCTCAAGTTCCGTGAGCAGGTCGTTGAGGTAACGCCGGTGCGGCACCGCGTAGTCGAAAGACGGCGGCAACTGCACCAGCACGGCCGCCAACTGCCGGGCCTGGACCAGCGGCGCCACGCCCTGGCGGAAAGCCAGCGCCTGGGCGCGCCAGCCGCGCGGGTCCACCTCGTGCGTGAGCGTGCGCGTGAGCTTGGCCGCGAACCAGAAGTCCGGCGGCACCATTTGGCGCTGCCGCTCGAGCATGTCCGCCCGGGGCATTTGGTACCAGGTGTGGTTGAGTTCCGTGGCCGTAAAGTTTTGGGCGTAGACCGGGAGCATTTTACCCGAGGGCGTGCCCTGGGGGTAAAAACCGGCCTCGATCCACTCGGTGTAGGAGTACCCGCTGGTGCCCACGCGCAGGTCGCAGGATGGGGCGTTTGGTTCCGGGGTTGGGGCTGCAGGTTTCATGCGCATTACTCCTTTAAAACATAGCGAACAAAAAGCGAACACTATAATAAAACAAACCCGGCAAAAGGGGAAGCGGAAAAATTGTAGGGGCAGGGTTCACCCCTGCCCAGAAAAAAACATCACCCATGACCAAAATGATGATTCGCAAAATGGGCAACCGCATTTAGGGCAACCGCGTATTAACCATGTATTGGGCAACGATGTATTGGGCAACCGCGAGGGTTGCCCCTACGGCGGCGGGGACCATTGCGGCGCGGGTTTTGACGGTGAGGAGGCGGTGCCGGGCACGCTAATCACGCAATTATTTTCAGCCGTTCGTGTCTAACAGGATGGAATCAAATTTAAAATACAAAAACAGCAATTAGCGAAGGCATATTAACTATTTATGCCATCCGTTCAGGCTTGACAAAGTGTAGATTATAATCTACACTATTAGAAAGGCGAAGATGGAACCAATAAAGATTCTTGAATATTTACTTCCGGACGGTACTTCGCCGTTTTACAAATGGTTGCATCACGATGTCCGGGATTTATTTTTCCGGGGGCGCATCCGGCAAAGATTGGCCCGGGTAAGGGCGGGGAACTTCGGGAATTGCCGGCCGGTAGGCAAAGGCGTTCAGGAAATAAAGCTGGATATGGGGCCGGGATACCGTATTTACTTTGGCCGCCGGGGTTCGGAAATAATTATTCTTTTATGTGCTGGGAATAAAGGCACGCAAGTTAAGGATATTTGCCTGGCAATTGAGTATTGGGAAGACTATCAGAGGAGAGAAAAATCATGAAAGCGGCCAGGGATTATAAAGCGGGTTTGCTCGAGGATTTGAAAGATCCCCGGGAAGCGGAAGCTTATTTAAACGCAGCGCTGGAGGATGGGGATAGCAAAGCTTTTTTAATTGCCCTGCGGGATGTCGCCGAGGCGCAGGGCAACATGGCGGCTTTGGCCAAGAAATGCCGGGTTCATCGAACCAGTCTGTATAAAATGACCTCCAAACAAGGTAACCCAAGTTTAGACAGTGTGATGAAGTTTATTCAATGTATTGGGTTGCATTTGAAAATAGCTAAAATGCCATCGCGTATAACACCTCGGTGAAATTCACTAAAGGTGCGGGTACGCTGGTCCGAGGTTTCTGCTTAGTGAGCCGGCGCCGGGCACGCTGAATTCAAATAATGCCCAATCATATCCACGGCATTATCGTGTTGCACGATGTTTCCACCGCCACCGCCACCGACATCGTAGGGGCAGGGTTCACCCCTGCCCAAACAACATCACCCATGACCAAAATGATGATTCGCAAAATGGGCAACCGCATTTAGGGCAACCGCGTATT
>JAAXVQ010000072.1:0-6883 GCA_013335425.1 Candidatus Firestoneibacteriota bacterium
CGAAGGCAGAAGGCCGGAGTTGCCCGCCGGTATGGTCAGGCCCCTGAATAAGGATGAATTTGCGGAATCAAGCGAACACGCGGGTGCAGGCGTGCCGCGGTTTGCAGCAAGGCTTCCAAATGTTTTCGGGCAGTCATTTTTTTCCACGCGACTCCGGTGACCGGCTGCAAAACCAAATCCCAACCCGGAGCACTCTCTCGAGCCAAACGGGCGGCCTTGGCAACTTCCGCCCGGGAGGTGGCCGGAACCACCACCAGTTTGACGCAACCGCTCAAAGGCTGGGAAGCTTTTAAAAATTCCGCATGCCGGATCCAAGGCGTGGGCACACCCGTGGCCGAGCGCAATTTAATATCCGCGGACACGAAATCAATATCACAGCGGATTTGTTTAAAAGCGCCCACCTGATGTCCGTTGGTTTCAAGCATGACCGGCAAACTCCAAGGTTTGGTTTTTAATTCCCCAACGCAGGCTTTAAGAAATTCAACCTGTTCGAGCGGTTCGCCCCCGGTAACGGCCAAGCTGTGACAAGGTTCGATCCGCTGCAATAATTCGCCGATTAGACTGACCGTTTTACCCGCGGTCAGCGGATTGGACAGCCTGACCGCTTTGGCGGAACCTGGAAAAACCATCCGGCCCAAACGGGGACGGAATTGACGGCTTTGCGGCGTATCGCAATAGGCACACTTTTCCGCGCAACCGGCCAGGCGCAAAAACACCTGACGGTATCCAATCCAAGGTCCTTCCCCCTGGATGCTGGCGAAAATTTCCGCCACATAGCCGCTACCTTTATTCATAGTACCGAACAAAGGCGCGCGGGGACTCCCAAACCCAAACCGCCTTTAGGCTCACACGCGTTGAAATCGCCGGCAGGCGTTGCCTGGCTTGCCGGTAAAGCACCCTCGCCAGATTCTCGGAAGTCGGGTTGTCCTTGGAAAATTCCGGCAATTCATTGAGCATGGCATGATCGTAAGGCTCGAGCAATTCCCCCAATAGTTTTTTAAGTATCGTAAAATCAATGCCCAATCCCAATTCATCCACGTCCGCGGCTGTTACTTCCAAACGGATTTTCCAATTATGCCCATGGCAGTTTTCGCACTTGCCGCGGTAACCCCGCAACTGATGCCCGGCGGAAATTTCCTGTTCTACCAAGATGTCAAACATGGCTAATATCCTTCCCCGGTCAGGATTATTGTTTCCAACCCCGGTCCGAATGCAGCTTGAATTCGATGGCGTCCACCAAAGCCTCCCAGGAAGCCTCGATGATGTTCGGAGAAAGCCCCACGGTTCCCCAGGTTTGTTTTCCGTCCTGGCTCTCGATAAAAACGCGTACTTTGGCCTCGGTCCCCGCTTTGGAATCCAACACACGCACTTTGTAATCCACCAAATGCATTTTTTTTAAGGCCGGGTAATGCGGCTCCAAAGCTTTGCGCAGAGCGCTGTCCAAGGCGTTAACCGGGCCGTCGCCTTCGGCGGCGGTATGAATGGAAACGCCGTTTACCGAAACCTTGATGGTGGCTTCGGAAATCAATTTGTCCTCGCGTTTTTCAACCGAAACCCGGAAACCCTGAAGCTCGAAAAATGGTTTGTGCTTTTGCAAATGCCTTTCCAACAAAAGACGGAAGCTGGCGTCGGCGCCTTCAAACTTGTAGCCGGCGTGCTCTAAAACCTTAATCCGTTCGATGATGGCGCGGGCCGCTTCGGAACCCGGTTCCAGCTTGATCCCCATTTGCGCGGCCTTGAAGAGCACCGACGCCACCCCGGATTGTTCGGAAATGATGATGCGGCGTTCATTGCCTACGGACTCCGGCGGAACATGCTCGTAGGAAACCGGATTTTTCCGGACTGCGTCCACATGCAACCCGCCTTTATGCGCAAAGGCATTATAGCCGACATAGGCTGAAAAGTCCCGCGGCGGAACATTGGCGATTTCCGAAACCGTGCGGGCGAGCGTGGTCAATTGCTTAAGATCCTGCCCACGCAGGCAAGCTTTCCCCATTTTCAGTTGTAAGGTCGGCAACAGCGAACACAAATTGGCATTGCCGCAGCGTTCCCCATAGCCGTTGATGGTCCCCTGCACCATGGCCGCACCGGCATCCACCCCGGCCAAGGAATTGGCTACTGCCATTTCAGAATCATTGTGGGCGTGAATGCCCAGCGGCGTGGGGACCAGTTTTTTAACGGCTTGAATAATTTTACCCAATTCCGCCGGCAAGGTTCCGCCGTTGGTGTCGCACAAGACGAGCCAATCTGCGCCCGAGCCGGCGGCCGCCAGCAGGACTTTTTCTGCATAATCCTGATTAAGCGCATAGGCGTCAAAAAAATGCTCGGCGTCAAAAAGGACCTGACGTTTTTTGGATTTTAAATACGCCACGCTCTCGCGGATGATCTTGAGGTTTTCCTCCAGCGAAATATGCAACACATCGCGGACATGCAGATCCCAAGTCTTGCCCACAATGGCCACGGCCGGCGCACCCGTATCCAGCAAGGACTGCAGGGACGGGTCCTGCCGAACCGTATACTTGGCCCGCCGGGTGCTTCCAAATGCCACCAAGGTGGCGTGGCGCAAGGGCTGCTTTTTCATGCGGCGATAAAATTCCAAGTCCTTGGCATTGGTATGCGCCGGATAGCCGCCTTCAATAAAGTCCACCTTTTGATCAAGCAAATGGGCGATTGCGATTTTGTCCTCTACGGAAAATTCAATCTCCTCGGACTGTGCTCCGTCCCGCAGGGTCGTGTCGTATACAAATATCTTGGACATGTTTTCCTTCCCCTTCCACCGTTTGGTCCGTGACTTGACGGTCCTCCCCCGGATTGCCGGGCGGGCCTGCAGCCGATCAATCCCAACGCAAGTCTTTAAGTTCCATTTGCAGGGTTGTCGTTTGATTCCAGATATTTTCCACCAAATGCCCGGCAATATCCAGCGGTTTGTCGGGTGAAAGATCCGCGGCGCACTCTCCCCAACCAAAACCGATGACATCCAGCGGCCGCCCTTGCCCGTCTTTAACCTTAAGTTTCAGATGCCGCTCCCCCACCACTCGTGCCGGAGCGGCCAGCCGCACTTTTTCCGCCGCCAATATCGGTCGAAAATTCTGAAATCCGAAAGGTTCCAAGCGGCTGAGTTCCCGGCAAAGTCGGGGCGTCAATTCCTCCAAACGCACCTGCGCGTCCACTGTCAGTTCGGGGATCAAATTTTCCCCGGTCAGCCGCTTTTCAGCTTCCGCCGCCAATGCCAGCTTGAAGGCTTCAAGATTTTCCAAGGGCAAACTGACTCCGGCCGCCAATTCGTGCCCCCCCCATTTGCTCAGCAACGGCGCCAGTGAATCCAGGATCGTGTGGAGAGGAAACCCGGAAATGCTCCTGCCCGAGCCCCGCCAACCTTCTTCCTGCCGGGAAAGCACAAAACACGGCCGGTGGTGCCTTTCGCATAATTTGGAAGCCGCCAACCCCAAAACACCCAGCGGCCAATCCGGCGCCGCGGCCACCAGCGCCCAAGGCAAGTTCGGCGCGTCAGGCAATTGTTCCAAAGCTTGGGCAATGACATTTTTTTCCAAAGCCTGGCGCCGGGCATTGAGCTCATTGAGCTGACCGGCCAAATCTTCGGCTTCCTTCGGCGCCGGGGTCATCAGCAGACGATAGCTCAACTGAGGGTCCCCAATGCGTCCGGCGGCGTTAAGACGGGGGGCTAATTTAAAAGCCAAATCCTGGCTGGTCAATTTCCCCATTTCCAAACCAGCCGCTCGAATCAACGCCGTCAAGCCCGGCCGTCCGCCGCGGTTGATGACGGCCAAACCCGCCCGGGTCAACATGCGGTTTTCACCCAGCAGGGGGACAACGTCCGCCACGGTTCCCAAGGCGACCAAGTCAAGATACTTCCGCAGCGGTTCGTGATTTTCCTCACCCAAGGCTTCGGCAGCGGCACGCACCACCTGCAGGGCCACTCCCACTCCCGCCAGATGACGAAATGCTTCAGGCCCGGCTATTTTAGGGTTGACCACGGCCTGAGCCGCCGGCAATGAATTTCCCGGCTCATGATGGTCGGTGATTACCACCGATAGGCCCAACTCACGGGCCCGCGCTACTTCGGCCAAAGCCGTAATGCCGCAGTCCACGGTAACCAAAAGCCGCACGCCCTGATCGGCCAAGGTTTCAAAGGCTTTGGTATTGAGACCGTAACCGTCATGCAAACGGTCGGGCAGAAGAATCCGGACCCGTCCGCCGCGATCTTGGATAAATTCCGTCATCACCGCAGCAGCCGTGATGCCGTCCACGTCATAATCGCCGAAAACCGCAATGCCGGTCTTGCTCCGGATGGCTTCGGCAATCAGGCGACCGGCCTCCAAAACGCCCGGCAATTGATGAAAGTCCAAAAAACGCGAACCGGTCGGCGCCAAGTAAAGTCCGGCCGTTTCCGAGTCCGTCAGGCCGCGATTCATTAAAACCCGGGCCGTCAGCGGCAACACGCCCAGACTTTGCGCCAAGGCCGCCACGGTTGCGGGTGCGGGGTCCGGTTTGATTTGCCAGCGTTTGCGCACCAGCGTCTGCATATTGCCTCCAAAAACGGATTCTAAAAGAAAAGCCCTACCCTTAAAATCAAACATTATCCGCAGATTACGCAGATGGCGCAGATAATGTCTTAAAACATCTATAAAGTTTTATTTTTAAAGGCCATTAAATCTGCGAACATCTGCGTCATCTGCGGATAATGGTCGTGTGGGTTGATATAAAATAAAAAACCCTGTCTCCGATTTCCCAAAACCGAAGACAGGGTTTTTGGGTTTGAGTGCGCGGATCTTATCCGGCGACGCGCAGCAGCTCCTCGTACGAAGTGACGCCGGCGAGGGCTTTGGCTTCCAGTTGGGATTTCAAAGAAAGGAACCCGGGTGTTTCCGCGAGCGCTTTTTTCAAAACCACTGAGGGCGCTTTGGCCACGATCGCTTCACGTACCGCATCATTGACATCCACCACTTCGTAAACCGAGGCTCTGCCCCGATACCCGGTTTTCGAGCAATTTTCACAACCCTTGCCCCGGTAGAGCACCACTTTTTTTCCTGTGGTTTGCGGTCCGAAGCGCTTTGCCACTTCGCCTGCGGCTTCGTAACTTTCCTTACAGCGGGGACAAATGATGCGCACCAGGCGTTGGTTTACCAGCAAGTTGAGGCTCGACCCAAGCAAATAGGATTCAACCCCCATATTGACCAGATATTGAATCGCACCCAACGAGTCGTTGGCATGCAGCGTGGAAATAATCAAATGTCCTGTAGGAACGGCGTCCAAAACCAAACGGGCGGTTTCAATATCATGCATTTCCCCGACCAACAAGACATCGGAATCCTGTTCCAACATGGCGCGCACGCCGTTGGCATAGGTGAGGCCGCGTTTTTCAATGACCGCCACCTGATTGACGCCGTTGAGGGAGTAATCCGAAGGTTCGTCCACGGCCGAAACATTTTTAGTGGGCTGGTTCAAGGCGCTCAAGGTGGCATAAGCGGTCGTGCTCTTGCCGCTGCCCTTGGGGCCTACGATTAAAATCAAACCGCTGGGCAGTTGCAAATGCTGGCGAAAAATCTGTAATTGCCCCGGTTCCATGCCGACTTTTTCCAGGTCCAAGTTGCCGGACTCGGCATTGAGTATGCGCATGACGATCTTCTCGCCCCAAAGGGTGGGGGCGATCATGATCAGCATGGAAACATCTTTGCCCGGAATTTTCAGCTTGAGCCGTCCCTGCTGTGCCAGGCGCTTCTCATTGGGGTCCATCTCCGCCATGGTTTTAATTTTGGCGGCCAAAGCTGTGGCCAGGGTTCGGGGCGGCGACTGGACTTCCTGCAAAATACCGTCTATGCGCCAACGGATGCGGAAAGAACGTTCATAGGGCTCAAAATGAACATCCGTGGCCCCCACCTTAATGGCTTCCACCAAGACGCTGGTTAAAAAATTAATGACCGGCGTGTCGCCGCCGACTGCCGAGGCTGTCGGCACGGCCATGGAGACTGCGGGGGTATCCGGGTAAGCGCCGGCAGCAGCCGCAGCCGTGGAGGCCAGCGAAGCTCCGCCGACGGGTGCGGGTGCCGTCGCCGGCATGGGCGTCCGGTTCATGGCACCCATGGTCGGTGTGGCCCCGAACGAATCGTCCTTGGAAGACGCTTTGACCAATTCGCCGGAATCTTCTTCCTTAAAGCCGAAACATTTATCCAGAGCGGCCTTAATCTCCTTTTCGGACGACAAACGCAATTCCAAATCGCTATGCGTAGACAGTTTAATGTCGTCGGTGACGAACACGTTGCTCGGATCCGCCATGGCCAAAATCAAAGCATTGCCTTTTTTGGAAACCGGCACCACGTGCTGCGAGCGCATGAGCTGTTCGGGCAAGAGCTTGACGATGGCCGGGGGGATGTTCTGCATCTCGCTTAAGGGGATATAGGGAATGCCGAATTGATTTCCCAAGAAGGCATAAAGAACCTCGTGGCTCACATACCCCTTGCGGACCATCACCTCGCCGACCTTTTCGCCGGTTACCTTCTGTTCCTGCAGGCATTCCTGCAACTGTTCTTTGGTGATGATTTCCTCGTCCATCAGCATTTCACCGATCCGATGGCCTTTTTTCGTTGCCATGAAAAACCCTCCTGCCGGGATAAAGATCAGAACCTGAACTCGTTGCTGCCGTGCCTCATCTTTTTACCACAACCCCGATGCCGGTCCAATAAAAAGTTTTAAGCAACTTAGCTGCCGAAAAGTCCGAATAATCCTTTTTTCTTATCCGTTTTCTTAACTTCGCCCACATTGTCCGGGCCTTCGGATTTGACGCGATTGTATTCCTGCCCCGGCCTGCGGGGCATTTCCTCGGGTTCGGCTGCCGGTCTGCCCTTGGCCGCAGTCTGCTCCTGAG
>JAAXVQ010000072.1:6893-8384 GCA_013335425.1 Candidatus Firestoneibacteriota bacterium
ACGTGGTGCCGGTTTCCAAAAAAGGCAATGCTTTGATTTTGGCCATGGCGGATCCGAGCTGAGAAAGCCCGGAATTGGCCGTAATTTTTATGGCCTGTTCCTTGCCCGTGGTCAAGTCCGTGGCCGAGACGCGCACAATGCCGTTGGCGTCCACGTCAAAGGCCACCTCAATTTGGGGAATCTCGCGCGGCGCCGGAGGAATACCCACCAAGTCAAAAGTGCCGATAAGTTTGTTGTCCGCCGCCATGGGTTTTTCACCCTGGTAAACCTGGATGCGCACGAACGTCTGGTTGTCTTTGGCCGTGGAAAATATCTCACTCTTGCGGATCGGAATGGTGGAATTTTTTTCCACGATTTTCGAAAACATGCCGCCTTCGGTGCGGATGCCCAGGGAAAAAGGCGTGACATCCAACAGCAGAATATCGCGGATGTTGCCTTTGAGCACCGAAGCTTGAATGGCCGCACCGGCCGCTACGGATTCGTCGGGGTTGACGCCCGGAAACGGGTCTTTGCCAAACATTTGCCGCACCACTTCCCGTACCCTCGGCATGCGGGTCATGCCGCCGACGAGCACCACCTCATCGATGTCATTGGCGCGCAACCCCGAGTCATGCAGGGCTTGTTCGCAGGGCTTGAGCGAACCGTCCACCAAATCCTTGGTCAGTTCTTCCAGCTTTGGCCGCGGCAGCTTGGCGGACAAGTGTTTGGGGCCGGAAGCGTCCGAGGCGATGAACGGCAGCGTAATTTCCGAGAGCGGTTTTTCCGAAAGTTCGCATTTGGCTTTTTCAGCCACTTCCTTCAAGCGCTGCAACGCTATGCGGTCTTTACGCAGGTCGATCCCTTCCTTGGCGTTAAAATCGTTGATGAGCCACTCGATGACGCGCTGGTCGAAGTCGTCACCACCCAAATGCGTGTCCCCGCAGGTGGCCTTAACCTCGAACACGCCGTTGCCCAATTCCAAAATGCTCAAATCAAACGTCCCCCCGCCCAAATCGTACACGGCGATTTTGCGTTTGGTTTTCCGGTCAAAACCCGCGGCCAACGACGCGGCCGTGGGTTCGTTGATGATGCGCAGTACTTCCAAACCGGCGATTTTTCCCGCGTCCTTGGTGGCTTGACGCTGACTGTCGTTGAAATATGCCGGGCAGGTGATGACCGCCTTCTCTACGACTTCCCCCAGGAAATTTTCCGCATCGCGTTTGATCTTGGCCAGGATCATGGCCGAAATTTCCGGCGGAGAATAATCCCGGTTGCGGATGCGCACACGGACATCGCCGTTGGCCGCCGCCACCAGTTGGTAGGGCACCAATTCGCGGTCTTTTTGCACCGCAGGGTCGGTCAGTTTGAGCCCCATGAAGCGCTTGATGGAAAACACGGTCGATTCGGGGTTGATGACTTCCTGGCGTTTGGCGGGTTCGCCCACGACCCACTCCCCGGTTTTCAAAAAACTCACCACCGAGGGCGTGGTGCGCATGCCCTCCGCGTTGGGAA
>JAAXVQ010000422.1 GCA_013335425.1 Candidatus Firestoneibacteriota bacterium
CCTTCGGACCTTGCGGCCGGAGTTTGGAGAGCGCTTGGGCGCATCCGGCAAACTTCGCCGGATTTTTCTGGATTTGAATATGGTGGGATTGACGGGGCTGCTTTTCCCCTTGGCGTCTTCCTTGCAGGTGGCGGAAGGGCAGCGGCAGGCAAATCCCGCAGCCTGGCGGGAAGCCATAAGCGGCTCCTTCGGGATTTTTAACCTGAAAACGCTGGGTTACCTTTGGGCGAGTCAGGGCGAGCCGTTTGCCTTATCTTCAGAGCAACGTCTGGCATTGAAAAAACTCAGCGGCCTGGATGCTGCGGCCAATCTGGAGTTCGGCACCCTTTCAGAAACCGATCAGGGCGGTGCGGTGAGCCGTTTCTTGACCGGCCGTTTGGCCAAATATCAGGATGAGGGCAAAGAAACACCCCGGGTGTATCTGGCGGACGGACTGGTCCGGATATTGTTTGAATTGGGTGCTAAGACGCAAATGACGCCTTGGGAACTCATTAAATTCGGCTCGGCAAGGGCCATGGTCCAAGCGGCCGTTAACCGCGCTTTGAGCGAGTGGTCTTTACCGCAGGCGGAAACAGAAGTTTCGCTTTTAACCCAATTGCAAAACATCCTGACGCGTCAACTTGCCGTGCAGGTACTGGAGAAAGGCCCGGGCCTGTTCACCGGTTTGGCCGCCACCGGCGGTGCCTTGCTGGGTGGTTTGCTTGCCGTCATGGCCGGAGCACCGGTATTGCTAATAGCTGCGGCCTTAGGGGCGTTCACGGGTCTCGCGGGTTGGCTGTATGCGCTTACCGTGGATCGTCATTATAATAACTTGGAAGACGGAGCACGGGAATTTGCGGATCTTTCCGCGAAAGCTTTGGCCGGAGATCGCCTCAATGGCGGGAAGTATGACGCCCAAAGCGCCGTGAATATGGCGGTGGACATTTCCGACCTTTTTGGAGCGGTTCAGAATATTATCCGCGAGTTCAATCCGGCCCATCAGGTGCCCGACGCGGCCGACTTGATGTCGGGACAGACAAAGACCGGTTTTGGAAAAGATCTGACGACCTTGGTCGAGTATCTCAAGAACAACACCTTTGCGGCGGACAGTGCCTTGGCGCCTCTGCGGCAGGCGGTATTGGCGGCCGAAGGTTTGTCCGGTGAAGCCGCGGCGGCAGTCATGTTGGAAAATGCGGCGTTGGCAACGGTACTCTCGGCGTCTGTGGAAATCGACGTAAAACGGGCGGATGTTTCGTCTTTGGCGGAGAAACGGATTTTTATCCAGAATGCGCCCGAGGCTTTTGCGGTCTTGACCCAACAGGTTGAAACGGCACTGCAAGCGGCCTCACAAACGGGACTCGGAGACCTGGAAGACTTGCGGGACGTGGCCGCGGGGTTGCGGGCGTTAAGTAAAGCGGCCGCAGGCGAAAACAAGGGCGAATTAATGTTCTTGGATACGGCCGCGGCCGCCAAACTAATGCCTTTTATCGTCGATTATGACCGGAAAAACACCCGTCAGCGGTTTGCGGATTTCGGTGAGGATTTTTATCAAAAGAGCGCGGTGGTGACGGCGGGATACACTTTGGAAAATCTGACTACCGCAGACGGGGCTGTTGTTCAGGTGCCGGTGGCGAGGGTATTGGGATTGACCAGCCGTAAACCGATGGGAGCAACGGACTGGTTGGAGAAGGTCACGACCCGGGAAGTCATCGCGGCCGGATATTATCAAAACCAGCTGGCCGCGTTGCAAAATGTCAGACAGTCGGACGTCCTTTCAGGCATGTTGAGCCGTTCCCTTGCTGCCGGTGCAACAATTTTTGGAAGGACGTTCTTGGCCCGAGCCTTGAATACGTTGGCGTTGGATCTAAATCACCAGACCTATATGTCGGCCCAGGTCGGACCATATCAGTCGAGCATCATGCGTGAAATCATGAAAAATAGGGGGAGCGGCTTGCAGCGCGTCATTCAAAGGCGGGATTTAAGCCGCGCTGGTTTCCAAAAAGAGGCGTTAACCGCGTTGGTCCGCATTTTGGAAGCGCATGACCAGGATTTGGCTTTGCTGCAAGACGTTATGGAGATGATGAACCGTATCGCTCCGTCTTCCGGAGTGTATGCGGGAAAAATATTGGAACAGGATTTTATGTTGCCCAATATATTGGAAGGGCGCGGCATGCACGGCCGTTTAGGAAAGTTACTGGGAATTTTAAGGAGCTACCCGAAAGGGCCGCAAGGCGTCAATTTGAACGACAATGTGGAGAACCTCATTAAGCGGCAGGTTATGCGTTCGGCTGCTCAAGCCGCTTAATTTAAGCTGATTTTAGGATGGGTTCAGAGCGCTTTCCCGATGCAGGCAAAGCGGTGACGTGTTTTTTGTTTATATTTATATAGAAAATATGTTTCTTTATGTTTAAAA
>JAAXVQ010000073.1:0-2786 GCA_013335425.1 Candidatus Firestoneibacteriota bacterium
AATAAGGATAACTGTAAAAAATACAAAAGATTCCCCTCCCGCCAAGTCCTGGGGAGGGGAATGTTACGTGGAAAATTCAGGTAATAACTGTCAGTATTACCTTGGGAACATAGCCTTAGTTAATAAAGCAATATACGTGCCTTAGTCGAGTGGAAGTAAAAGATACTTACAAGTGTTTTTGGAAAATGGAAAAGATACTTTATTTTAAGGTTAATTACGCCGGCGGTTTTTTACCCGTTTGGGGAAAGGGGTTTTTAGGTTTAGAAAATAATAAAAAAAAAACTTAAATCGCTTTACTTAAATACAAAAATGTTATAAATTGACCGCCGTTTATACCCTTGTTATAGTCATGATTCAAACTTAAGGAAACCGAACCCCATGCCTGTTTTGGTTAAAAGTGTTCACGAAGAGCAGATCGAATTACTGCTGGCAACTGCCGGTGTGGTCGCCGATGCCGTGGATTTGAACGAAATGTTGCGGGGCATTCTGCAGCTCCTATCTGAAAAACGGAAGTTGGATCGGGGCACCATCACGCTTTTGGACGAAAAAACCGGGATGTTGAGCATTTCCGTGGCTCACGGACTTTCCCCCAAAGCTCAGGAACTGGGGCGTTACCGCGTGGGGGAAGGCATCACGGGGCGGGTGGTGCAAAACGGTCGCTCGGTCATCATTCCCGACATTCGTCAGGATAGTCGCTTTCTCAACCGCACCGGGGCGCGCAACATTAAAAGCGACCGGCAAGTCGCTTTTCTATGCGTTCCCATTAAAAGTGAAGGCCACACCATCGGAGCATTGAGCGTCGACAAAGAACATGAAGGCGGCGCCCATTCCCTGGATGATGATTTGCGGATATTGAAAATCATGATTCCCATGGTGGCTCAAGCCATCAAACTAAACCGCCGCGTAGAGCAGGACCGGCGCGTTTTACGCGATGAAAATTTGCGCTTAAAACAGGATCTTAAGGGAAAATTCAACATTCAGAACATGGTTGGCAATTCCAATGCCATGCAGGAGGTGTACCGCCTGATCGAGCAAGTGGCGGACAGCCCCTCGACGGTTTTAATCCGCGGGGAGAGCGGCACGGGCAAGGAGTTGGTGGCCAACGGTATTCATTACGCCAGCCCGCGCGCTTCCAAACCTTTGATCAAAGTCAATTGCAACGCGTTTCCGGAAACTTTGCTGGAAAGCGAATTGTTTGGGCATGAAAAAGGCGCCTTTACGGGCGCGCTGGAGCGGAAAATCGGACGGTTTGAATGGGCCGACGGGGGCACGCTTTTCCTGGATGAAATCGGCGATTTTCCCATCAATTTGCAGGTTAAGCTGTTGCGCGTGCTCCAAACCCGGGAATTTGAGCGTTTGGGCGGTCGGGAAACCATCAAGGTGGATGTGCGCATCATTGCAGCCACGCACAAGAACCTCGAGGAAGCCATCCAGCAACGAACGTTTCGTGAAGATTTGTATTACCGGATCAATGTCTTTCCCATTTACCTGCCGCCGCTGCGCGAACGCAAAGACGACATTATGCTCTTGGCCGATCACTTTCTGGAAGCTTATGCCAAGTTGAACCACAAAAAAATCGTGCGCATTTCCACACCCGCCATTGAAATGCTCACCAGCTATCATTGGCCGGGAAATGTCCGGGAATTGGAAAATTGTTTGGAGCGAGCGGTTTTAGTTTGCGACAACGAGGTGATTCGTTCCGAGCACTTGCCGCCGTCGCTGCGCATGGCCGGCAATGAAAGCGCGCTGACGGCCGGCTCCTTGGTGGAAATCGTGGGGAACAAGGAACGGGAGCTGATTATCGATGCGCTCAAGCGCAATCGGGGTTTTCAAAAACGGGCAGCCGCCGAATTGGGTTTGACGGAACGGATTTTTAATTATCGGTTGAGAAAATATGCGATAGAACCCCGCATGTATAAAGGTAACAAAAAAACGGTTACAAATGAGTAGGAATTTTCACGAGTTTAAAACAAAATTGTATTTTTTAGACCATCATTTTATGGGAGCGGCTGTAGTGGCAATAAAAAAAACATAACTCGACTTTGGCAAAATTAAGTTGTCGTTATTTTTTGTCATTCCGAACGAAGTGAGGAATCTAGAAAAACTTTTAATCAAAAGGCTTTTTAAAAGACCTCTCGCTGCGCTCGAGGTGACAACAGTATTTTTAACTAAAATTTCGCAAAGCAGCGATCTTAATTTTAGTACGAATACTTTTTATTTGGCTAATTGGTACAACACTTGCAAGTAAATAGGCGGTATTTGCCTTTTTTACCATCACCGGTGTTTTGGCACATCGTTGATAATAACGAGGAGGAGAAAAGATGAGTGAAATAAAGACGCCAAAAGATGTGTTGGACCTGATTAAGAAGGAAAATGTCCAAATGGTCGACCTGCGGTTTATGGATTTTCCGGGCCTGTGGCAGCACACGACGTTCCCAGTTGCCGTGATCGACGAGGATACGTTTGTCAATGGCAAGGGTTTTGACGGTTCCTCCATCCGCGGTTGGCAGGCTATTAATGAATCGGACATGTTGATCGTGCCTGTTCCGGAAACGGCATTCATTGATCCCTTCCTGGAAGTCAAGACGTTGGTGATGATCTGCAACATTCTTGACCCTGTGACCCGCAAGGATTATGACCGCGATCCCCGCCATATCGCCCTCAAGGCGGAAAGCTTTTTAAAGAGCTCCGGCATCGCCGATACCGCTTATGTCGGGCCCGAAGCCGAGTTCTTCATCTTCGACGATGTCCGTTACGACACCAACTCCCATGAGTCCTATCACCAT
>JAAXVQ010000073.1:2796-8362 GCA_013335425.1 Candidatus Firestoneibacteriota bacterium
TCACCATATCGACAGCGGTGAAGGCATCTGGAACAGCGGCCGGGACGAGAATCCGAACTTAGGCTATAAGATCCGCCACAAGGAAGGCTATTTCCCGGTTCCGCCCTCGGACACGCTGGTGGACCTGCGCAGCCAGATGGCGCTGCATCTGCAGAAGATCGGCATCGAAGTTGAAGTTCACCACCATGAGGTGGCCACGGCCGGACAGTGCGAAATCGGCACCAAGTTTTCTCCCCTGGTGGAGATGGCCGACAATCTCCTGAAGTTCAAGTACGTGGTGAAAAACACCGCGCATAAGGCCGGCAAAACCGCTACGTTCATGCCCAAGCCGCTTTTCGGCGACAACGGCAGCGGCATGCACTGCCACTTTTCCTTGTGGAAAGACGGCAAGAACTTGTTCGCCGGCGACGGTTATGCCGGTTTGTCCCAGACGGCGTTGTGGGCCATCGGCGGCATTTTGAAACATGCCCCGGCTTTGTTGGCCTTGACGTCGCCCACCACCAACAGCTATAAGCGCCTGGTGCCGGGCTACGAAGCGCCGGTCAACTTGGCGTACTCCAGCCGCAACCGCTCGGCCGCGGTGCGCATCCCCATGTACAGCAACAGCCCGAAAGCCAAGCGCATTGAATTCCGTTGCCCGGATCCGTCCTGCAACCCCTACTTGGCCTTCTCGGCCATTGCCATGGCCGCCGCCGACGGCATTGTGAACAAGATCGACCCCGGCAAGCCGCTGGACAAGAACATCTATGATCTGCCGGCCGAGGAAGCGGGTAAGGTTCCCAAGACCCCGGGTTCCTTGCGCGAAGCCTTGAACGCCTTGAAGGCAGACCATGCGTTCCTGCTGAAAGGCGACGTGTTCACCCAGGACGTGATTGACACCTGGATCGCCTACAAGATGGAGAACGAGGTCGAGGCCATCGACCTGCGTCCGCATCCGTATGAAATGAAGTTGTACTACGACATTTAAGCGGAAAAGCTGAGGAAAAGTCAAAGCCCTCCCGGAGTAATCCGGGAGGGCTTTTTTTTTCGAAAAGCAAATATCCGGGAAAGCGGGTGATCCCCTGGTTATTATCGTAAAATCGTGCCATAATATCCCGCATGAAACCGGTTTGGGAAGAATTCCAACGCCTAGGCTCCGAGGTTGACGAACGGCTGCTCCGTGCGCATTATGAACGGTTGGATGCCGATTATTTTCAAAGTTTTACCCCGGCGCAAGTGCGCGGTCACCTGCTGGCGCTAAACAAACTTTCTCCGGAAAATCCCGTTGAACTGCTCTTGGACGCACAACCTGAAAAACCGCTGCAATGCACGGTTCTGGCCTTTGATTATCCGTTTGAATTTTCCCTGATTGCCGGCATTTTGGCGGGCTTGGGTTTTTCCATCGAATCCGGCGGCGTGCATACCTATGCCCGGGTCGCATCGGCCGGGGCGCAGAGCCCGCGCCGTCCGCGGCGGTTTGTGCCGCCCGCTGACGACTATCTTTGGCGCCGTCGCCGCATTGTGGATCATTTTTCCGGGCTCGTGGATTCGGAGCAACCTTTGGAGCTCTGGGCGGCGGCCCTGCGCCGGGAATTGGGGACGGTTTTTCAATGGCTGGAAACCGGCGGTGAAGCCGGTCGTGTTTCGGCCAAACAGCATGTCAATGAGATGGTGGCGCAACGACTGGCCGCGCTCCCGGGCGGCACCGCGGAGCGGCTCCATCCTATGGAAATTGAAATCAATAACGGCCTGGGGCCATACACGCGGTTGCGGGTTTTGTCCGAAGACACGCCGGCGTTTCTTTATTCGTTTTCCAACGCGCTTTCCCTGCAAGGCGTTTCCATCGAACGCATCGGTATTATTACGGTTTCAGGACGGGTGGAAGACACCCTGGAAGTCCTAAACGCGGACGGGGAAAAAATCATGGACCCCGAAGCGCTCAACCGCATCCGCCTCTCGGTTTTGCTGACCAAACAGTTTACGCTTTTCTTAGGGAAGTCTCCGGACGCGTTTTCGGCGCTCTCGCGTTTTGAAAACCTGGTACAGGACGTGCTCAAGCTTCCCGAGAGCGGACGTTGGGTGGAGTTGCTTTCGTCTCCCAAAGTCCTTCAGGATTTGGCGCATTTGTTGGGTACCAGCGATTTTTTATGGGAAGATATGATCCGTCAGCAGTACGAAACGCTGATCCCCATGCTCGCGCCCCATGTGGAGGGAAGGCGGTTTGCCCAACCGCGGGAAACACTGCCTGAACGTCTGGCGCAGGTCATGGCGCAAGCGGATTCCTATGAGGTTCAACGGGAACGGCTTAATGAGTTTAAGGATCAGGAGATTTTCCTGATTGATTTGGACCACATCCTCACGCCGGGCATCGATTTCAAGGATTTGGCGGAACACCTAACTTTTTTGGCCGAGCAGGTGGTCAGGCAGGCGGTCAAAGCCGTGGAAGCGCATTTGCACCCGCGTTTCGGCCGGCCGCGGACCGTAGCCGGTTGGGAAGCCCAACTGGCGATTGTAGGCTTGGGCAAATTCGGCGGTGCAGCGCTGGGGTATGCTTCGGATATTGAGCTGCTCTTTGTTTATTCCGATGCGGGTGAAACCGACGGCCCGGAGCCCGTCGGCAATCAGCAGTTTTTTGAAGCCTTGGTCGACGAAGTTCGGCATTTTATCCGCGCCAAACGCGAAGGTATTTTTAATTTGGACCTGCGCCTGCGCCCCTTCGGGGACGACGGCCCCTTGGCGTGCAGCCTGGAAAGCTTCTGCAATTATTTCGGTCCCGGCGGTCCGGCCCATGCCTTGGAACGTCTGGCTTTAGTCAGGCTGCGTGCGGTCGGCGGCGACGCCGATTTGGGGCGGCGGGTGGAGCGTCTGCGGGATGATTTTGTCTATGGCACTTCCGATTTGAACATTAAGGATTTGCGCGAAATGCGCTTGCGCCAATTTGAGGAAAAAATCCAAGGCGGGCGCTTGAATGCCAAGTTTTCACCCGGCGGGCTGGTGGATTTGGAATACGACGTGCAAATTTTACAGGTGATGTTCGGCAAAGACAATCCGGCGCTGCGCACGCCGCGTATTCATCAGGCGCTGAGAGCATTGGGCGGAGCCGGCGTGCTCGAGACGCAGGAAAGCGAAGAACTCATCAAGGCTTACGGATTTTTACGTGAGTTGATCAATGCCTTGCGCATGTTGCGCGGATCGGCGAAGGATTTGTTTTTAACCGCGCAGGCATCTTCGGAGTACCTTCACCTGGCCCGGCGTATGGGGTACGAACCCACACCCGAAATGGACCCGGCGCGTCAATTGCATGTGGAATTTGAATTGCGCACGGCCACGGTGCGCGCGTTTGTCGAACGCCATTTCGGACGCGATTCGCTTCCCGGGCCGGTTTGCGGCAGCGTGGCGGATCTCATCTTGGCCAAGGAAGTTCCAACGGAGCTCTGCCGCGGGATTTTAAATCCTTTGGGGTTTAAAGACCCGGAACGGGCATACGTGAATTGGCGGGCGTTGGCCGCGGCTGCGGGGGACTCGGGAACGTTCGCCCGGCTGGCGGTGCTGGCGGCCGATGTGCTCCGGCGTACGCCCGAACCGGACATGGCTTTGAACAACTGGGAACGATTCATCAGCCGCGTGGGCGACCCGGCTGATCAATTTCGCCGCCTTCTGGCCCAACCGCGGCGGCTGGAGGTGCTTTTGAGCATTTGTGCCGGCAGTCAGTTTCTGGCGGACACCCTCATGCGCAATCCTGAGTTTTTTGAATGGGCCACAGATCCGAAAAACCTGCGCGGCATCCGCCAACCGGCGGAACTGGATAAGGAACTGGCGGACTTGTCACGAGCGCATGCTCGGGAAAACGACTGGCTCAACGCCCTGCGGCGGTTGCGGCGCCGGGAAATCCTGCGTATTGGTACCCGGGACATCTGCCTGCACGCGCCCCTTGAGGAAATCACGCTTGATCTCTCGATCCTGGCCGATGCCCTGATGCAGTCTGTTTTGAGCAGGCTCTGGCAGGAAGCGTTTGCAGCCGGACAGGTGCCCACGCCCGACGGTGAGGGGTTTTGCGTTTTGGCTTTGGGCAAGCTGGGCGGACAGGAGCTGAATTACAGCTCGGACATCGATCTGCTGGCGGTGTGTGCCGATGCCCTCAACACCAGGGCCAATGCCTACATCCGATTGCTGGACCGCGTGGGACAGGCACTTTCCCAACACTTGGCGGAAGGTTATGCCTACCGGGTGGATTTTCGCCTGCGTCCCTACGGTGGAGAAGGCCTGCTGGTGCAAACTGTTTCGACCGTGGCCGCCTATTACCGCGAACAGGCGGAATTGCCGGAAGTTCAGGCCCTGCTCAAGCTTCGGCCCTTGGCCGGTGACTTGCAATTGGGACAGGCGCTGGTGGGTCAACTGCGGGCGGTTTTGCTCTTGCCGCGTTTGCGGTCGGAAATTGTGGCAGCTGTGGAAAAAATGCGCTCCGGCGCCATGCAACAGTTGGCTGCAGGCACGGATGTCAAAAGCGGACTCGGGGGACTGCGCGATATTGAGTTTATGACGCAAGGGCTGCAATTGCTGGAGGCGTCCGCCCACCCGGAGTTGTTGAACGGGCATACCTTGCAGGCCTTGCACGCGCTGGCGGCGGATGGCGTTTTGGAGGCGGACGTGGTTGACCGGCTCAGCGAGGATTATGTTTTTCTCAGGCGGGTTGAGCACTATCTCCAGCTATTGGAGGACCGCCAGATTCACGCCCTGCCCGTGCAGCCTGCGGAATTGGAAGCTTTGGGACGGCGCATGTTGGGTGTGGAAACAAGCGGTGCTGAATTTTTAGACGAAGTTCAGATGCGGTTGCAGCGCGTGCGGGAAGCTTACTTGAAATATTTTGTGAACGCCGTTTAGAAAATACTCCTTGAAGCTGCCGGCTTCAGAGCGGCTTATTTCAAGGCGTTCAGTTCCTTGCGCTTGCGTTTGACTTGCTCGACATGGTCCAAGGCTTTTTTATTGGCAGGATCGACAATCAGGACGTTTTGCCAGGCGGTCAAAGCCTCGTCCAGATCGTTCTGAATGTAAAATTGCACGCCTTGCCGGTAGAACTGGTCCGCCAAGTCGGCCAATTTGGCCTTGTTCGACTCCAGCCAGGCGCGGGCCGTGGGCTGAGCCGGAGCCAGATCCAGGATTTGTCGCCATTTTTTAACCGCTTCCACCGATTGCCCGCTTTCCCAATTCTGTTCGGCCAAGCGCAGCAGCTCTTCCACCAAATCGTTCAGCTTGGTTTGGGTTAAGCGCAGGTATTGGGTCACCCGCGAGTTGCCGGGCTCGAGGGAAAGAATTTTTTTCCAGGCGTTCATGGCTTCGTCATAGTGTCCTGCGCGCAGGTTCTGCAGCCCTTGTTGAAAATATTGGTCGATGAGCTGGTGGTTTTTACTGGAATCGGCCGAGAGCTTTTCAGCCGAGAGCTTTTGGTTGGCCGCGGCGATCATGTTTTGCGCGTTCGTGTCTTCGGGGAGCAGTTCGAGGGGGATTACTTCGGCTTCGTGATGGACCGCTCGATCTCGATGGCCGAGGAGGGCAAGTTTCAGAGGCTCCAGCAGGAAGTGATCCGGAC
>JAAXVQ010000423.1 GCA_013335425.1 Candidatus Firestoneibacteriota bacterium
CGATCTCGGGCACAGTGCCGGTGATTATGTCCTGGAGCAAATCTCCGGGGATATTAAAAGTTCCAACCGCGTGGTGGACATCCTGGTCCGCTACGGCGGTGATGAATTTTTCATCATCCTGCCGCAAACCGAACAAGGCGGCGCGTTTACGGTCGCCGAACGGCTGCGGGCGCTGGTTCAGGAAAGTCAATTGATCAAATCACATCCGGAGCGGCGCGTAACCCTCTCCATCGGCGTCGCCGCTTTCCCCGCCGGTCATGTCGGTAAAGCGTCGGAACTGCTGCAGCGCGCCGACGCCGCTTTGTACCGTGCCAAACAAAACGGAAAAAACCAGGTCCAGGCCTACGGTTGAGGTTTTTTCTCAGAAGCGGGGCGGCCGGATCCGTTCTGCATTCCGACAGCAGGCTTCCCCGCTTCCGTTTTTTTTCCTATCACGAAGTTCCCCATCACGAGATAGTCCAGCCCTGTGGAATAAAAACAGCGTATGGCGTCCAAAGGCGATTCGACAATGGGCTCCCCCATGACATTGAAGCTGGTATTGAGCAAGACCGGAACGCCGCTTAATTTTTCAAAAGCCTTGAGCAAAGCATGAAAACGGGGGTTGGTTTCCGCATGAATGGTCTGCAACCGGGCCGTTCCATCCACATGTGTGATGGCGGGCAGCAAGCTAACTTTATCCGCCCGCACGCAGCACACCTTCAACATGAAAGGGTCCGCCACCTGTTGTTCAAAAAAACGCGGCGTGTCTTCAATCGGACATGAGGGCGCGAAGGGGCGAAAAGGCTCCCGGTGCTTGACTTCGGCGTTGATTTTATCCTTCATCTCCGGCAACATGGGGTTGGCCAAAATGCTCCGGTTTCCCAATGCGCGCGGCCCAATTTCCATGCGCCCCTGAAACCACCCGACAATTTTCCCGGCCTGCAGGAGGCCGGCGGCGGTTTCCAGCAGTTGGTCGTCAGGCAACTCCCGGCTGTCCAATTTGCACTCGGCGACAATCTTCCCGAGTTCTTCCCGCGAATACTCCGTTCCAACAAACGGATTGTCGTGAACAAAGGTGCGCGGCTTGCCCAGAACGGCATGCTGCACGCAAAAAGCGGCGCCGATGGCGGTCCCGTTGTCCCCGGCCGCCGGCATGACGTACAAATCCTTAAAACCGCTCTCCCGAACCAGGCGCCCGTTGGCCACGCTGTTGAGTGCCACGCCCCCGGCAATAACCAAGTAATCTTCATGCGTGCTTTCCTGCAAGTGCCGGGCAATTTTCAAAAGCGCCTTTTCCAGATGTTTTTGAAAAGCGGCGGCTACATCCAGGTGATGTTGTTCAAACGGGACGTTCTTGTCCGGCTTGCGGGGGCTGCCGAAGGTCTCATAAAATTTCCGACCGCAGCGCCGCTCTCGATAGAACGGATAATCAAAATAGGTCAAATCCACGCCCAACGACATGTCGCGGTTAATCCAAAAAACCCTGGATACGGCCTCGTCAAAGGCTTCGGGATTGCCCAAGGGCGCCAGCCCCATGGTCTTGCCTTCGTCATAATTGGTCCTGAAACCGCAAAACTCCGTTGCCGCCTCATAGACGGTTCCCAAGGACATGGGAAAATAATCCTGCCCCAGGCAAGTTACCGTATTTCCGTCCCCCACACCCCGAAAGGAAGTGGCCCACTCTCCGGAACCGTCCACGGACAAAAGAGCCGCCCGGCGATAAGGGCTGACAAAAAAGGAGCCTACCACATGCGCGTGGTGATGAGGCACAAAATGCAGCTGCGCCCTTTTCTTACCGGCAAACGCAGCGGCCATCCAGGCATGCAACTGTTTTACCTTGCGCCTATTACCCCGGATTTCAAAACGCCAAAAAGGCAAACTATGGATACCCAGTTGTAAGCCATACTTCACTTTTTTCAGCCAATCCAAGTTTGGAAGAACGGACACCGCCACATGGTCAATTTCACCAGCAGTCAGGCCCGCAATTTTCAAACAGCGATCGATGGCGTTATCGGGAAAAGCGCACGTATGTTTTTGCCGGGTTAAGCGCTCTTCTTCAACCGCCGCCACCAGTTGCCCGTCACGAACCAGGCAAGCGGTCGAATCGTGATAGAAAAAATTAATGCCTAGGATGTTCATTTTCCCCCCGATCTGTTTTCTCATTCGCGATATCAAAGGTAAGGACTCGTTGGCATACAGATCCCGATCAGCTGCCTAGAATTATAGGCTATTTCCGTTTGCTTTTCAATAATATCCAGCCCAAAATTAGACTTCTGATAAAATTTATTGAGGCCGCTTATATTTCTGTCTAGGAGCCTGTCGGACTTTCTCCTCAGAGATGGTATAATAGCGCCGTTATCCCCCTTTGCAAAAGGGGGATAACACACAGGCACCTTTATTCGTG
>JAAXVQ010000424.1 GCA_013335425.1 Candidatus Firestoneibacteriota bacterium
TTCTAATGGTAGGGGCGTATCGCAATACGCCCCTACGGAAGGCCGGTAACAAATTGAACCCGGGCCCGATCGCGGAGCATTTCCTGATGCTGTAAGGCAGGACATTCTTATCGTAGGGGCGTATCGCAATACGCCCCTACAAAAAGGTGATGAAAAATGAAATCAAAATCAATCTCCGAAACAACGACCGCAATGCCCCGTTCCACCAACCGCGATACGTCCCTCTGGAGCGACTGGCCGCTGCTCCGCCGCGCTTTGTGGGACGCGCTGATTAAGTTTGACCCGCGTGAACAGGCTAAAAATTTCGTTATGTTCATCGTGCTGCTCGGGGCCGTTTATGTAAGCGCGCTGCTCTTGGCCGGTGCTTTTTCCTGGTTCAATCTGCAGATCGCTCTCTGGCTCTGGTTCACAGTCTATTTCGCCAATTTTGCGGAAGCCCTCGCCGAAGGACGCGGCAAAGCGCATGCGGACACCCTGCGCCAAATGCGCACGCAAACCACGGCGCGCAAGCTGGTGGGAAAAAAAGAAATCCTGGTCGCCTCCTCCGGACTGACCGTAGGGGACCTTTTTCTTTGCGAAGCCGGTGACACGCTCCCGGCCGACGGCGAGGTGGTGGAAGGCATTGCTACGGTGGATGAGTCCGCCATCACGGGCGAATCGGCGCCGGTGATCCGGGAAAGCGGCGGAGACCGCTCGGCGGTCACGGGCGGCACCCGGGTCATCAGCGACCGCATCGTGGTCCGGGTTACGGCCGAACCCGGCAAATCTTTTTTAGACCGCATGATTTCCCTGATAGAAGGCGCGCGGCGGCAGAAAACACCCAACGAAATTGCCCTGGGTATTGTGTTGGTCAGTTTGACCTTGTTGTTCTTCGCGGGCGTGTTCACCTTGCCGGCCTTTGCCCTTTACGGCGAACAAGCCGCCCAGGCACCCGGGTCAGCCAAACTTACGGCCCCGATTTTGATCGCCCTGCTGGTGTGTTTGATTCCCACCACCATTGGCGGCCTCTTATCGGCCATCGGCATCGGCGGCATTGACCGGTTGATGCGCCGCAATGTGCTGGCGTTAAGCGGGCGGGCGGTGGAAGCGGCCGGCGACGTGGACGTGCTGCTCTTGGATAAAACCGGCACCATCACGCTGGGCAACCGTCAGGCCGTGGATTTTCTACCCGCACCGGGGGTCAGCGACCAGGACCTGGCCGACGTCGCCCAATTGGCCTCTTTGGCCGATGAAACCCCCGAGGGGCGCTCCATCGTGGTGTTGGCCAAGGAACGCTACCACTTGCGCGGGCGGGACGTGGCCGAACCCCACGCTCATTTCGTGCCCTTTTCAGCGCTAACGCGCATGAGCGGTGTGGATTTCCTCGACAGCACAGGCAAGGTCACGCGCAAAATCCGCAAAGGCGCAGCCGAAGCCATCCGTTATGAAGTGGAACAAAACAACGGGCTTTACCCGGCGGCCGTGGCCGCCGCCGCGGACCAAATCGCGCGCAGCGGCGGTACACCCATTGTCGTAGCCCAAGACGACCAGATCGTGGGCGTGGTGCATTTAAAAGATGTGGTCAAAGGCGGGATCAAAGAGCGCTTCGCCCAGTTGCGCAAGATGGGCATCCGTACAGTGATGGTGACCGGCGATAACCCGCTTACGGCTGCTGCCATTGCCGCCGAAGCCGGCGTGGATGATTTCATGGCCAATGCCAAACCCGAAGCCAAACTGGAACGCATCCGCCAGGAACAATCCGGCGGACGCCTGGTGGCCATGACCGGCGACGGCACCAACGACGCCCCGGCCCTGGCCCAGGCGGATGTGGGCGTGGCCATGCATTCGGGTACGCAGGCCGCGCGCGAGGCGGGCAACATGGTTGACTTGGACTCCAACCCCACCAAATTGTTGGAAATCGTGGAGATCGGTAAACAGATCCTCATGACCCGGGGTTCCTTGACGACGTTCAGCTTTGCCAATGACGTGGCCAAATATTTCGCCATACTCCCCGCCATGTTCGGCAGTCTCTATGCCCTCGCCGGTGGCGCCGGGCCTTTGGCGGCGCTCAATGTCATGCACCTGCATTCTCCGGAGAGCGCCATTTTGAGTGCCATTGTTTTCAATGCTTTGATTATCGTGGCATTGATCCCGCTATCTTTGCGGGGCGTCAAATACCGCCCCCTGGGAGCCGCCGCACTGTTGCGTTTGAACATGTTGGTTTACGGTCTGGGCGGCATCATTGCCCCGTTTTTCGGCATAAAGATAATTGATGTATTGTTGGTATGGTTGCACGCCGTCTAAGAACGACGGGGTATTGGTCTTGTAAGGGCATGTTGATCTTGTAGGGGCGTATCGCAATACGCCCCTACAATGAAAATTCAAAAGTCTGGTTCAAACAGC
>JAAXVQ010000074.1 GCA_013335425.1 Candidatus Firestoneibacteriota bacterium
TAGGCGCCCGCATGGTCAAACCGGAAAGCCGGGGTACGAGCACGCCCCCTGCCGACGAACCGCCGGCCGGAGAAGTCATATGCTTGGGCGCCACGCGGGTGGAATGTTTGACGTTTTTCCTTTTGGCTTCTCCGAACCCGGCGGTGAAAGAAACCCGATGGGTCATTCCCAAAACCCCGTAATCCGCGTACGCATAATCCAAGCTGTAATCCAAGACCCGCAAACCCAAGCCCGCCGTCAATCCCGACAGTTGTCCCAAACTGTTGAGCTGCGACATTTTATATCCGGCGCGCACGGCAATCGTGTTGACAAACCAATACTCCAAACCGGCATTGGCGTAGTAAGGCTGACTTGTGGGTATGGGCAAATTCATGTCCACCGCGGCGGTAAACCGATTCTTGTCGGCGGCGGGTAAAAAGGAATACGCCGCCCCGGCTTTAACATTGAGCGGCAAACTGTACCCTTGGATGGGAAGTCCGGCGTTTTGTACCATCAAACCCAAATCGAGACCGTTCCATACTTTCAAAACCTGCATGCCTAAATCCAGCGCCGCCGTCAAATTGTTATACGTATCCACGCTTTCGGAAACGAGTTTTAAATTGGCGCCCAACGACAACTGCGGCGCAAACATTTGGGAATACCCGAAGGTGGTCACCAGGGTGAAGGGAGAAAATTGTTCGTCCGAGGCTATCGGATAATTGTTGCTGTCAATGCCGTACTTTTGAAATTGTCCAAAACTAATATAATTGAAGGCAATGCCGAACCCCCCTTGGGCGATGGGCTGCGCATACGCCAAGTACTCGCTGTTGATTTGCCCGAACCAGGCATTGTGCATCAGGGTAATCTGCGACTGCCCCAACCGCGACAAACCGGCGGGATTCCAATACAAAGAATAAATGTCATCGCTGGCGGCAGCTTGCGCTTCGCCCATGCCGACCGGTCGCGCGCCGATCCCCACCTGTAAAATCTTCCCCGAAACCGATTGGGTGGCGTCATCGGCACCTGCGCTCCCCAACCATGCACCCATCAGCAATAACCCCAGCCCAAAATTTCGCCAATTTTTCATGGTTAGGTGCCACCCTTCATCAGAGTAAAGCAAAAACAAGTTCCAAATAAATTTTACTATTGAAAATGAAAAAATGCAAGTTTAGTGTTAAAAAAATTATAACTAATTTGATAAAGTTTTGATTAAAAATATTTATAAATAAGGGCTATTTCAGAATCCCACTTAAATTTTTTGTACCTTTAAAAAATTGACATGGGAGCGGCTTGCCACCGGCGAACTGGCCAGGACTATAACCGTATCGCCGGGTTTGACGTATCGATGTTTCAACAAAGGCGCGACCATGGTGTGCAACAAACCCTCAGTGTCCAGATGATTTTTAATCAATAAAGAATGAATGCCCCAATTCAAGTTCAATTGACGTTGTACGTCCAGCGAATGGGCAAAAACCACTTGGGGCGTCTGTGGCCGGCGCCGCGAAACCAAACGGGCCGTATTACCGGTTTGCGTGAAAACCACCAACGCTCGGGCTTGAATGTTGTGCGCCAATTTGACCGCCGCCTCCACCAAGGCGTCATCGGGCCCCAGGACGGCAGGTGCGGTGGAGAGTCGATTGTATTGCGGAGAACGTTCGGCTTCCCCGGCAATGCGCGCCATCATGCAGGCGGCTTCCACCGGGTATTTGCCCGTGGCGGTCTCACCGGAAAGCATAACCGCGTCCGTGCCGTCAAAAATTGCGTTGGCCACGTCCGAGGCTTCGGCGCGCGTGGGCGCGGGATTCTCCATCATGGATTGCAGCATCTGGGTGGCCGTGATGACCAGGCGGTTGTGTTGATTGGCCAGCATAATGATGCGCTTTTGCAAAAGCGGAACCTGCTCGGGCGTCATTTCCACCCCCAGGTCGCCGCGCGCGACCATCACGCCGTCGGCGGCCAGGATGATTTCCTCCAAATGCTCAATGGCCTGAGGTTTCTCGAGTTTGGCAATCACACGCGCACCGCTCCCGGATTTTTCCACCAACCGCTTCAGACGCCGAATCTCATCCGGGCGGCGTACAAAGGAGAGCGCCACCAAATCCACGCCCAACTTGAGGCCGAAGCGCAGGTCCGCGAGGTCTTTGGGGGTGAGCGCCGGCACGCTTAACGGCGCCTCGGGCACGTTAAAACCTTTATGGTCCAGCAAATAACCGCCGGTCACCACCTCGCATTCGACCGCCGCGCCTTTGATCCGCCGCACCTTCAATTCCAGCAGGCCGTCGTCGAGCAAAATCCTTCCGCCGGGGCGCACATCGCGGCTTAGGTGCGGATAGGAAATCGGAATATCCCTGACCCCGACGACCTCTCCGTCGGGAACCACCCGCACCATCTCTCCGGCAGTAAGCTGAAATTTTCCTTGGGGGAACGCACCCACCCTGAGTTTGGGTCCGGACAAGTCCAGGAGCGTGGCCACGGCCGAACCAATACGCCGGGCTTCCGCATGCAGGCGCTTAAAACGCTGGGCGTGGTCGGCCTGCGTCCCGTGGGAAAAATTTAACCGTGCGCCGTTCATGCCGGCGGCCAAAAGTGCGCCCAGAACTCCCGGCTGGTCGGTCGCGGGTCCTAAGGTGAAGAGCAATTTGGTTTTGGGCATCGTGAGCCTCCAGGGACAATTTTCGAACCGGATTACCAGGGCAAAAACAGTCTCCCCAGTTGCAGCAGGGCATTCGCGTAGACACCGGCGATCACGTCATCCACCATGATGCCCCACCCGCCGGGCAAGCGCTGGGAAGCATAGGCTGGGAACGGCTTCCAAATATCAAAGAGGCGAAAAAGGAAAAACGCCGCGATCGGATAAAACAGGTGATGCGGCAAAAACGCCGCGGCCACCAGCTGGCCGACCACCTCGTCGATGACCACCGGATGAGGATCTTTCTCCCCCAGGTAAGTTTCGGCCCGCCCACCGGCCCAGATGCCCGAGATCAGGCAGGCCAACGTGACGCCGATATAAAGCCCGACGTGATCACGCAGGACATAGTAAAGCGGCAAAGTCAGCAGCGAGGCAAACGTCCCCGACGCCACGGGAAAAAAACCCGCCCCCCCCACTGTGGCCAAGCCCAAAATCAATAGGCGCATCATGCGGGCGGGTCCTGGAACAATTCCCGGTTTTTCAGCAAGTAGTCGAGGCCCGAGTAAAGCGAGAGCACGGCGGCCACGAACATGCCGGCATAGGGAAGGTAATAGGCCAGATACAGCATCACCTGGCCGAGCCAGCCCAGGGACATGAGGGCGTATTCCCAGGGCGGGGCCCAGGCACGCAGAGAACTCACGATCACGTTGACCACCAAAATAATGAGCACGGCCACAATCTGGGAAATGGTCTTATGCTTGCCCGAGCGCGAAGCCGAGATGTCGCGCCCCTCGGCGGCAGCCAAAACGCGTAGCCCGGTGATGGCGAATTCGCGTCCGATGATCAGGATGACCATCCAGGCCGGGGCGTATCCGAGCTCGACAAAACAGATGAACATGGTGGCCATAAGCAGCTTGTCGGCCAGCGGGTCCATAATCTTGCCGAAATTCGTGACCAAGTTGTGTTCCCGCGCCAAGCGTCCGTCCCAGTAATCGGTCAGGGCCGCGGCGATGAACAGCAACAACGCCAGGTATTGCCCCCAAACGGTTTCCGAAAGCAGGCAGATCACCAGCAGCGGGGTAGCGGCAATACGCCCCAAGGTGAGCTTATTGGGCAAATTCAGTTTTTGGTACCGCATCCACAAGTTCACGCGATCTCTCCGATCAAATCATGATCCGTGGACCCGGTTACGCGGGCCCGTACAAAATCGCCCGGACGCGCCTGCCCGGCGAGCACAATGCCGCCGTCCACTTCCGGGGCGTCGCCGCGGGTTCGGGCAATCACATGCTTCAAACCCGAAGGTTCTTCCACCAAACATTCCAGCTTTTTCCCGATCCAGCGTTTCAGGTTCGTGCGGCTGATCCCGGCTTGCAGGTCCATCAATTCAGCCAGCCGGCGAGCCTTTACGCGCGCCGGCACCTGACCGGGCCAGCCGGCCGCACGCGTGCCCGCTTCGGGCGAATAAGCAAACACGCCCAGCCGGTCAAACCGGGCCGCGCTCACAAAAGCCTTGAGCCCCTCATGGTCCGCCTCGGTTTCCCCGGGGAACCCTGTCAGCAGGGTGGTGCGTACCACCAAGTCCGGAATCCGGCGCCGCAAACGGGTCAACAGTGCCAAATACGTTGCGGCATCTCCCGGACGCCCCATACGGCGCAGCACGCTTTTCTGCGAGTGCTGCACGGGCATGTCCAGGTACTTGCAGAGTTTTTTTTCCCCGGCCAAACGCCGAATCAAGCCTTCCTCCACACCGTCGGGATAAGCATACATCAACCGCAACCAACGCAAGCCCTTGATTTTCACCAAACCGTCCAACAATGTGTTTAACGAGATCCTCGGTTTCAAATCCCGGCCGTACTGAGTGATGTCCTGGGCCACCACGATGATTTCTCCGGCACCCTGACGGACCAGTTGTTCCGCTTCTTGGAGCAAAGCAGTCCGGGGGGTGGAACGCAAAGGCCCCCGTAAAGTTGGAATTAAGCAGAACGCGCAGCGGTGCGCACAACCTTCGGCAATGCGCAAAAAAGCGCTCCCGGGCCCCGAGAGCAGCACGCGTTTCGAGGGTGACGCGGAAAAACCCGCCCGGGGAGCGGACGCCCGTCCCAGAAGCGCGCGCACGGCCGGCGCCACACGGGAAGCTTCCGCCGGTAAAAACGCCTCGTCCAACTCGGGGATCAGGGCCCGCAATTTTTCCTGTCCATAGCGGGACACCAGACAGCCGGTCGCAATTAGAACCTTAACGTGTCCGCGACGCTTGCGCTCGGCGGCGCCCAAGAGAGCATCCACCGCTTCCTCTTCCGCCGGACGGATAAAGGCGCAGGTATTGACAATAACCACCTCGACATTTTCCGGTTCGGCGGCGGTTTGAAACCCTTCCAAACCGAAAGCGTGCAGCATGCGCTCGGCATCCACTTGATTCTTCGCGCAGCCCAAACTGATGAGATGAACCCGTCCGGCAGGCACCCTCATCAGCGGTAATTCACAAATTGAACATGGATTTTCAGGTCAGCTCCCCGAATCGCCTTTTGCACGGCCTGCAACTCGTCCAGATCTTTGCCGGCAATGCGTACCTGGTCGCTTTGAATCGTGGCCTGCACTTTCAACTTCAAGTCCTTGACGCGTTTGACGATTTCTTTGGCCTTCTCGGTTGGAATGCCGGTTTGCAATTTGTAAACTTGGCGCGCCCCTCCGCCCGAAGCCACCTCAATAGGTTCGCGGGTGATGGCCGCCAAGGGAATTTGGCGTTTGGCCAACCGGGCATCCAGCACGTCGCTTAACCCTTGCAGCCTGAATTCGCTGTCCCCCGAAAGCGTGAGGGTCATGGCCGTCTGATCGAATTTGACATCATACTTGGCGTTCTTAAAGTCATACCTTTGCCCGAGTTCATGCAAGGTTTGCTGCAGGGCATTGTCGACTTCCTGTTTGTCCAATTTGCAAACCACGTCAAAAGAATGTTCGCTGGCCATGCGGTCCTCCTGCGGCTATTTGTTGATGGCGGGGGCGGCGGGCGCTGAGCCGGCGCCGCTTTTGCGCTCGAAAACAACTTCCTTGCGTACCTCGCCGGTCTGCCCCAACGGCGCCTGCACTTCCCCGTTGAACGTCACCTCGATGCCCCCGGCATTGCCGGTCCAAAGCACAAACCGGTCCTTGGCCGTCCAGGTTCGTTCTTCATTGGCGGCCAAGGTGATGTCCGGTTCCTGACGCCCGTCCACCATGATCGTAATCCAGGTTTTTTCCTTGGCCCGGACTTTCAGCGTCAACTCATCGCCGACATTCACGCCGGCTGCCGACGCCGCAACGGAATTGGACGCCTGCGGGAGTTGCGCGTCCGGCTTGGATTCCGGCTTCACCTTCAAAGACGTGGGCCAGAAAAGGAAAAAGCCGATGCCCAGGCCGGCCAGGACCAGAATCACCATCAAGGCGCTCCAAATCGAAGGGTTCACCTCGCCCTTTTCCCGCACGCGGTCCGGATAACTTTCGGGACGCTGGGCTTCCTGCTGCCGATACTCGAGGTACTGGCGCAAAAGCGCCTCGTCATCGAGTTCCAAATATTTGGCATAGGCGCGCAGAAAACCGCGTATGTAGGACTCTCCGGGCAAGAGACCGTACTCGCCGTTTTCCAGAGCTTCGAGATAACGCTTGCCGACTTTGGTATGTTCGGAGACCTCCACCAAGGAAATGCCCTTAGCCTTGCGTTGCTTGCGCAGCACCTCGCCCAAGGCGTTTTTCTCCTCGCCCGGGGGGGTCAACAGCGGCTTGGATTCGGAATCCGTATTCCGGGATGCATGCTCTGCCATAGCCATCACTCCTTTGCTTGCTGGATGATCTTGCTTTCGTTCGTAATGCTCCGCCGAAAAATCCGACTGCGGCGGTTTTAGGGCCAGAGCGGTTCCACCACTTCGGCATCGGCCGGGGGTGTAAACTCAAAAAGTTTCGCAGGCAACCCCGCGCCGCCGGCTTGCAGGTCGTCCCGCCTATGGATCGTCACGCGGCTCAGCGTCACGCGCACGAATTTCTCCGCGTCGATCTCCACGGTCTCGGGCAGCCGGTTCTCGCCCCGCACCCATATGCGGGCCCGCTGGTAAGTTTTCGTCTCCCCGGACAAAGGTGAACAGTCATACTCCCAACGCTCCGGTGTTACGCCCACTTTCAGCACCCGCGTAATTTGCGCGTGTTTGAGCCATTGCGCCAAACCGCCGCCCAGTTCCAAAAAAAACTCTTGAGGATTGCCGGCCGGCGGCAAAGTTTGTTTCTGGACCTGGTTGATTTTTTTCAAATACAACCAACGCTGCTTGCCGTCGGAAACCAGCAACTGCGCCTCCGGGGAAGCGTACTCGACCCGGTAGCGGCGCCCGGCCGCCAAAAAGATTTTACCTTTGGCCTTTAGGGTGCGTTCCTGGGGCGAACCGCCCTTCACCGTCAGCGTAAACTCGGCGGCCAAATCGCCGATGGCCGCCTGGGCCCGTGCGAGCGCCTCCACTTCGGCGGCATAAGCCGTTGCCGAGGAAGAAGCCGAGGCCGCAGGACCGGCAGCGGCAGCAGCGGCCGTTGCCCAACAAAGCGTCGCGCTCATCGTCAGCAGCAGGCGTTTCATACGTTGGGTCCCTCCGGCAAATCATCGTCTCTTTGACCGGCATCGTCCGTGGAGACCAAAACCTTGCGCGGTTTGCTCCCCTCGGGCGGGCCCACCACGCCGCGCTCTTCCATCAGGTCCAAAAGGCGCGCCGCCCGGGAGTAGCCGATCTTCAAACGGCGCTGCAGCAGAGAAGTGCTGGCCTGTTTGGCCCGCACCACCCAGGAAACAGCCTCGGAAAACAACTCATCCGCTTCCCCGACTTCGCCTTCCGCGTTGCCGCCGCTTTTGAGTTTGCTGTCGGAAAAGGCGGGATCGAACACCGGCGCGCCCTGTTCCTTCCAAAAAGCCGCGATCCGCTCCACTTCGGGGGTGGTAACAAAAACGCCCTGTACCCGCAACGGTTTGCTCGACGATGCCGGCGAGTAAAGCATGTCCCCGCGCCCTAAAAGCGCGTCGGCGCCGTTGGCGTCTAAAATCGTGCGCGAATCCACTTTGGAGGAAACTTGAAACGCAATGCGCGAGGGAAAATTGGCCTTAATCACACCGGTGATGACGTCCACAGACGGACGCTGGGTGGCCAGCACCAGATGGATGCCCACGCCGCGCGCCATCTGGGCCAGACGCGTCACCGCGTTCTCCACTTCGTTGGCTGAGACCATCATCAAGTCCGCAAACTCGTCGATAAAAACAATGATATAGGGCATGTGGGGCGGCGTGTCGGGCGCGCCGGCTTCCCGAGTTTGCGCGGCCTGCCGGTTAAACGCCGCAATATCGCGCACCCCGGCTGTGGCAAAAAGTTTGTAGCGATCTTCCATCTCCTTCACCAAGAGCTTCAAGGCCATGGCCGCCTGCTGGGCATCGGTGATGACCGGACTTTTCAAATGCGGGATGGCGTTGTACATGGTCAGCTCCACCCGTTTGGGATCGATCATCAAAAAGCGCACTTCCCGGGGCGTGGCCCGGTAAAGCAGGCTGCAGATGATGGAGTTGACGCAGGCGCTCTTGCCCGACCCCGTGGCACCGGCAACCAGCAAATGCGGCATGTTCTCCAAGCGCGCAAAAATATGCTGCCCACCGATGTCCTTGCCGATGGCAAAACTCAG
>JAAXVQ010000075.1 GCA_013335425.1 Candidatus Firestoneibacteriota bacterium
GGAAACCACACCGCCGGTTCTGCGGGCCCGAACAAGCCCACAGTGGGCGTGCCTACGGCCGGGCCCAGGTGCATGGGGAAAGCATCATTGGAAAGCACGGCTGCGGCCGCGGCCCAGAGCGCGGCCAACTGACCGGGGGTGAACGCCTGCGCGCATAGCCGCTGCTTGGCGCCTTCACGCGCATATTCCGCCTGCAGGTCTTTTTCCAAGGGTCCGAACACAAACACCGCAGGCAAGCCCCAGCGGCTCCGGGCTTTTTTGGCGGTTTCCAAAAAGCGCGCCAAGGACCAGCGCTTGGCCGGGTGCGTCCCGCCGGGAAAGACGCCGATAAAACCCCCGGGGTGCAGCCGTCGTTCCCGCAGCCATTGGGCTACGAAACGTTCGTCCTCGGGCGCCACGGTCCAGCGCGGACGCTGCGACAATTGCTTCATGCCCAGGGTGCGCAAAATATCGAGATAAGCTTCCCAGGCCGGGCGCGGGCCCGGCCTGTCTGCCTGGGTGCGCAGGTGGTAAACCGGATCCCACATCCGCACGCGCGGCCCGATTTTCAACCGCGCGCCGGAAACCCAGGCCAGTTGCGCGGTCCGCGGATTGCCGAACAAATCCGCCACCACGTCATAATCCGCACTCCGAACAACCTTCACCATCCGCCACCAGGCTTGGAAACCATGACGCGGCAGTTCCCACACCCGGTCCCAAGCCGGTTCGCCTTGCGCTACGGGGGCGCCGGCGGGCTCGGTCAGCAGATCCACCCTAGCCTGCGGAAAATCCCGCTTGAGCAAGCGCGGCACGGCCGAGGCCAACAGCACGTCGCCCCTAAAACGCGGACGTAAAAATAAAAAACGGGGGTTTTTCGGAAGAGAAAATTCCGGCACCTCCGGCCCCCAAGCGGCCAGACGGACCAAAACACCCATGAGAAAATAAAACAGCGTGACGACTTGCGCGGTGCCAAAATTGAATTCGAAAAGTCCGTTGATTAAAAAAGCGGCCGCGGCCGCGGTCAAGCCCAAAACCTCACCCGCGCGTTCGGGCGCCGCCGCGCGCAACGAGCCCCAAGCCTTGAACCCTACGACCAGCAAAGCCGCGGCCAGCCAGAGAAAAAAGACGACGGCCAATACGCCGCCGTTGATGGCCAATTGCAGCAAGGTATTGTGCACATGCGGCGGACTCTGTTCGATGGCTTCGGGATGCACATAACGCCCGTAAACACGCCCTAGGTTGTCCACACCATAACCCCAAAACGGTTGATCGCGCAGGAGCTTGAGCCCGGAGTCCCACATGAGCTTGCGCTCGGTGTTGCTGGTAATGGTCTTGGAATTTACGGAAAAAACGCGCTGGGAAAATTGCGTTTGGGGAAACAGCCACAGGAACCCGGCCAGCAGCAGCAGACCCACGGCGGGAAAGCGCCAGTCCTTCGCAAACCCCAGGATTAAAAAGGCCGCCAGGGCCCCCAGCCAGGAAGAACGCGTATAGGTCATAATCAACGCCGTCGCCAGCAGCAAGCAGGGCAAAATCCAGATGCGCCGTTCGGCTGCGCGGCTGAAAAACAAACGTGCGCCCGCGAGCGTCACGGCGAGCATGTACATGCCTCCGGCCGCCATATAGTCGCCGGAAAAAGACTTGGCCCGGCCGTCGCTCCAAATCGTCAAATGAGCAAAAATCGACCAGACCGCGCAAACCGTGGCCCCGACTAAAAAAAGATTGATCAGCCGGCGCGCGTCCAAGGGACGCTCCACGGTGGCCGCCGTTAAGAAGAAAACGGCCATGAGCCCCACCTTGCGCAAGCCGAAAAAGCTGGGATTCAACACACCGGCAAAAAGCGAAGATAAAACCAACATGGCGCCCAAAAGCAGCAGCGGCGCATTGGCCGGGGTGGCGGGAATTTTCCATTCCCGCCGCGCGGCCATGCCCGCGAGCCAAGCCGCGACGGCAACCCAGGCCAAATTTTGCAGGGCAATGCTGGCCACGGCAAAGAGCGCAAACGCCGCCAGACTCCAGTTCTGCAGGCGGCGGGTGCGGGTTTGCCAAGCGTCCCGGTGGTCGGCCATGCCCCTCATCTCCTCTTCAGGGCACGGTACGCGAGGTACCACCCCGAAAGCTTGCGTGCAAAATCTCCGTTCGAATCCGTGGGTTTGACATACACCCGGCGCAGGGCGAACAGATCCGCGGTCACGGACCGCGTGCCCGGCGAGATGGCGCAAGCCGCCGCATAACCGGCCTGCGCCACGGCCGCGCGGGCGGCCGCATCCCAGGAACCGAAAGGGTAGGCGAATACGTTCACCGGTGATTGCAGCGCCTCTTCCAGCAAAGACCGTGAATCCGCCGTTTCCCTGCGCAATGCCTCCGGCGCCAGCCCCGCCAGGTTGGCATGCGACAAGCCGTGTGAGCCGATTTCCCAGCCCTGCCCCTGCAGAGCCGCCAGCTCCGCGCGCCCCAGACACGTTTCGCGCGGCACCCCTTTGCCGTCATCCCAAAAATTATGGCGTCCCAAGGCTTGGGCCACTGCAAAAACCGTAGCCGTATACCCGGAGCGGGTCAGCAACGGATGGGCGTGTTCCAACAGGGACGCGTAGGCATCGTCGAAGGTGATCACCACGCTGCGCCGCGGCAGCCGCGCTTCCCCCCGGCAGGCCCGGGCCAGATGTTCCAAGGTGATCGAGGCATAACCATGCTCTCGCAAGTAACGCAGTTGGGTTTGAAAAGCGCCGGGCGTAACCGTCAAATCGGAACCGGGATCGGGCTGCGGGCTGATGCGATGGTACATCAAAATAGGTAGGTTCATGCGCGCGGTCGTTTCCAAAGCAACTTTGGCCGAAAGGCTTATTCCAACACGTGGGGCGTCAGGAAAACCACCAGTTCCACTTTGTCTTTGGACACGACAGTGCTCTTAAACAAGTATCCCAGCAAGGGGATGTCTCCCAAGAGCGGAACTTTGGATTCTTTGCTGATCTCGATGTTCCTCACCATGCCGCCGATGGCCACGGTCTCGCCGTCGGCGACCATCATCTGGGTGGTCGCCGTGCGCGTGGCGGTTTCCGGCGGATTCCCGGGCACGGTCACCGTGGTCACGGTAAGGGTCGTCGGGCTCAACAACACCTGATTGCTCTTGGAAATATGCGGCGTGACATTGAGGGTAATGGGGAGTTCCAGGTATTCCACCCCGGAACGCACCACCCCATTGGAAACCACACTGGTGTTATACGGTATGTTCTGGCTGGCGGAAAGCGTGGCGGTCTGATGGTCGAGCGTGGCGATACGCGGATTGGAAATCACGTTGGCCCCACCCCGAGATTCCAAAACCGCGAGCGTGGCCGCGATGTCCAGGCCGTTTTGCAGCAAACCGACCGTCAACTTGCCCACCGCACCGCCGGGTACCGGCACCGAGGAAGCCAACACGCGCGGATTGGCCCCGGGATCGTTGGCCGTGTTCCAGTTGATGCCCAGGTCCATTTCATTGGCCAGGGAAACTTCCACGATCTTGGCTTCGATCATGACCTGTCGGGACTTCTTGTCCAAGCTCCGAATCAGGCTCGACAAACGCAGCATATTCCCGGGTATGTCGGTTACCACCAGCGCATTCTCGCGTTCGTTGACGTCCAAGGTGGCGTTGCTGGAGATCATGGGTTTGAGCAAATGAGCGATCTTCCCCACTTCCGCGTAGCTTAAGGCGAAGGTGCGCGTCACCAAACGCGACGGAGTGTCCAGCCGCGCCAGGGCGGCTTCGCACTGGATCAAATCGCTGGGAATGGCCGTGACGATCACCCGGTTGGCGGGTCCGTCGACAATGACTTGCGAACGGGTCCCGGCGGCCAACAACGCCTCCAGACTTTCCTTAAGATTGGAATTTTTCACATCCATGTTTTTAAGCACGAAAACCCGGGTCTCGGGTGAAAACTCCGAAGCCGGACCGATCCGCAGGGTGTTGGCGCCCACAGCATAGGCCAACTTGCGGGGTTTAAGCAGCATGTCCAACACGTTGACAAACGGCTGGTCATTGACGCTCACGGTCACTTGCGACAAGGGCGCGGGCAAGTCCTGCGCCCCGGGAGAGAGCACCAAGTCAAATCCGGCGTCTTGCGCCAGGGCGCGCAACACGGAGACAAACTCCGCGTTTTGAAAATCCACGGAAACATGCGCTCCCAAACTTCCCCGGGAGGGTATCGCTTCAGAAACCAAACTGGGATTGTTCAGTTCCACCATGACTTGATTTTGATCCTTGAGCACCACATAAGGCGCAGCCTGCACCAAGTGCAAGCTCAAACGCACCACGGGTTCTCCGGAAATTTGTTCGGTGGAAACGCCCACGCGCCGGATGGCGCCTTTGGGCAAGCCCGGCACTTTTCCGTTCCAGAGCAGAGAGGCGCCGTGGATGAGCACGTCCAAACTGTCCCCCCGCTTTTCGCGTTCGACCCGGTAGCGCACCGGACCGTCCGTGGTCACCACCAGGCGGGTCTTTTCCCCGGAGTCCTCCACCGCCACGTCCACCACTTTGTAGCTGGCCTCCGCCGGCACGGGGGTGACGGCGGCCTCGGGTTCGTCCGCCGTTTTGATTTCAGGCTCCCTTTCCCGCGTGGTTGCGGAGTGCCCACCGGTCTTGGGCTCATCGTTGGGGGTCAACAACAGTCCCGAACCCTCGGACACAACCTTCCAACCACAGGCCGCATCCAAATCGAGTACCACCCAAACCTCCGTGCCGTGCTGCGCGGCGCGGATTTTCTGTAAAGGCGGCTGCTTGACATCCAGACCGGCCGGTTTCCAAGTCAACGTCGCGCCCTCAACCCGGACCAAAAAACGGTCGGGCCCGGAGAGGCTCTTGGTCGCATAACGCACGCGCCCGGTGGTGACGATCCTTATGGCAGGCTTGTTGCTCCGCGATTCCAAGAGAACTTGAAGCAACCGAACGCCCTTGGTTTTGGGATGGACTGCAGCGGCGGCTGCCGGGGCTTTGGACGCAGACGGGGATGCCGTTGCGGCGGGGGACGCAACCGCCTCTCCGGTTTCAGCCGCCGCCAACGGCTGCTCACCCCAGGGCAGATCCAAAAAAACATCGGTGCCGGCTGCCGCCAGTAATACGCCCAGGACCGTTGTCCAGATGATTTTTTTCATAAGCCGCTTTACGCTCCTTTGACCGGCCTGAATGCTCGCCGAACTAGCGCAACTTAAAGACCATGCGGTCATCGCCTTGTTTCAAGACGACCTCGGTCCGACTCAAAATTTCCCCGGTGATCCCCGCCACCGGCTGGTTGTTCTCGCGGTACAGTTTGCCGCCTTTGAGCAAATACCCGAACTTAGGACCGCTGGCCACGGCAAACAGGGCCAGGGCGCGTTGCGGGTGCTGAATCACGCCGGTTAAACGCAGCATGCCGATGTCCACCCGATTCATGACATTGTGCGCCAGTCCGGCCTGGGGCTGCAAGAACGGATCGCGCCGGCCCTTGAGCTGATACTGCGCCAAGGGCTTGAACAATTTTTCGTCTTCGCTGGGGGAGGCTCCCCGCGCGCCCGGGGTGCCGATTAACAGCAGGGCCAGCAACAGCCCCCCGATGCCTGCCCGGCGCTTACTTGTTCCGCGATACATAGGTCACCAGCGTAAACTCGGCCAGGATGGATTCCGATTTTCCGGTCTTGTCGTTGCCCGTCAGCTTCAAATCCCGCGCCGTTACCAGACGGGGCTGACAAGCCACCTTGTATAAAAACGCGCCCAAAGCATGATAGGAACAAACGGCGGAGATTTTCACGGGTTGCTCCCACACATCGCCGCTCGGCGCCAAGGGCTGCGGGGTGAACTGGAAGTCCTTTAAATTGCACTCTGTGGCCGCACGGGTGATGTCCCGGATCAATTCCGGCACCTGCTTGCGCGCCGGAATGCGTTCTTCCAACCGCTGTACGGCCATCTGGGTGCGTGCGGCCCGGTCTTGATACTCTTCGAAACGGGCCACCGTCTGCTTAACCTCGGCCAGGGTCCGCTCCTTCACGGTCAGCAAGGCGCGTTCCCGGTGAAGCTTACGCGACAAAGGCATGTAGGCAAAAAACACGTAAGTCAGCAGCAACGCCAAGACCGTTGCCCCCAGAGCAATCCACGTTTCCCGCTTCACGGCAAGTTCCCCCCGGTAAAAAATTCCGTCCGGCAGGAAAAACAGATCCTAAACTTCACTTGGGTGCGCGCCTCGGCCTGGGTGTCCGTGAGCGCTTCCAATTGAACGTCATAAAAGCGCGGCGAACTTTCCAACGCGCTTAAAAAGTCAGCCACGGAAATCTTGTTGTACGCCTCGCCTTCCAGTTCGAGCCGCAACGGCGCGCCGACAGCCCCCGGCAGCGTGGCCAACTTCCTAAACCAGAGGTCTTCGCGCCCCAAAGCGGCCAGCTCGTCCAGCAGGGAGATCCAAACCGCCTGTATGGGCAGAAAGCGCCTGATGCGCGCACGCAGGTGATCGGCATATTTTTCCCCGGCCGCCCAACCTTGAACCGTGCGGGAAACCTCGGCCAGTTGCGCGGCCGCGGTTTCGGCCTTGACAATTTTCACTTCCGCACGCTTGATCAAGGCCACCAGATTCAGCAGCAGCAAAATCAGCAAAATCGCCAGCGCCGAACCGCCCAAAATCGCATAGGTGGTCAGGCGTTGAACGCCTTTGGTTTTACGGACCTTGGCCGGCAGCAGGTTGATCTTAATCATAAATCAGTCCACCAACCGCAACGCCAAACCCACTCCCACATTGAACCGCTGGGCATTGGCTTTAATGAAATCCACATCAAAAAACCGTTCGGGTATTTGGACGACTTTAAACGGATCGTTCAACTCCACGGGCACATTGAGCTTTTCGGCCAAGTACTTGTCGAAATTCCTCAAGCGCGCCGAACCGCCCGAAAGGATGATACGCGAAACGGGTTTCTTGCGGATGGAGCTCTCATAATAGGAAAACGAACGCCGGATTTCCGCGATTAACTTATTAAGCAGCGGATTAAGCGTTTCGCCCACGCGCGCTGACTTGTCCTCCCGGGTGGGCACTTCGATTTGCAGAATGTCTTCGGTCTCGGTGAGCACTTTGCCTTGGGTGCGTTTGAGTTCCTCGGCCTCGCCCAGGGACATGCCGAACTCCCGCTGGATCTCGCGGGAAAAATTGTTGCCCGCCACCTGCACGTCGCGCGTCAAGTGCGAAACGCCTTCTTCCAAAATGTTGATGGTCGTCAGTTTGGCCCCCACGTGGATCAAGCTGACCGTTTCGTCCACCACGTTGCTGTAATTGCGGATGAAGGCGTTGGAAAGCGCGAACGAGTCCACGTCAATGACTGCGGGGTTTAAACCCGCGCGGCGGAGCAGATCCAAGTGCCGGTCCACGATTTCTTCCTTGGCCGCCACCAAAAGAACCTCAATTTTTTTCTGCCCGTCCTCATCGAGTTCTCCGAGCCGGTCAAAGTCCAAAACCACCTGATCAATCGCCAGCGGTATGTATTGTTCGGCTTCATAGCTGATGACGTTTTTTAATTCCTCGTCGCTCATGAAGGGCAGCTTGACATAACGCACAATGGCGTCGTCCCCGGGCAGGGAGGTGACCACATCTTTGCTTTTGATGTTGTGATCTTTGAAAACCTTGCGGATGATTTCCGCGAGCAGGCCGTTTTTTACATCGGGGTCCGACTCTTCCTGGACCTCGAGCGGGATCTCTTCCAAAGCCAAATTAAGCAAGGTCAACTGTTCGTCGGTGGATTTGAATTGAACGGCTTTGATGGCGGAAGAACCTATGTCCAGACCGACCAGATTGCCGGTCTTGATGAAATTGAACACCCGCGCCTCCTCGAATCACTATAAATATGGCGCAATCACCTGCAGAACCTTGTCGGTTGTACTACTATATATTTTGATTCGTCGCTGTTCGAAGTACAATATATAGGCACATTTTTTCAAAATCAAAAAAAAGCTTTAAAAACAAGCTTTTTTTAGTGATTTTAAGTTAGGTCATATTTTTTTGTAATTATAATCCATATGTGCCTGAAAAGGCAATGAAAAAAGGGACAAGGTTCAAAAGAAACGGGACCCAGCCGACTTGCTGGAAGAGGTTAATTTACTCGGGCAGAGGAGCCCAACAAGGTGGCAATGGTTCTTTTCATTTCACCGAAATCAAAGGGTTTCGAAAAACACGCTTCGGCCCCAGCGGCCCGGGCCTGCACCGCTAATTTGTCGGACAAGGCCGCGGAGAAAAAAATAATCTTGGGCTCGGCGAGTTTTTCCCTGACCAATTGAATAAAATCCAAACCGCTA
>JAAXVQ010000076.1 GCA_013335425.1 Candidatus Firestoneibacteriota bacterium
GCCAGGCAGGTCCTGGAAGAGAGCGGTGACCGAGGTGTCGGTGTCCGGCATGAAGAGGGTGGACGTGGGAGCGGTGGGCTGGAGAACGGGCTGCCCAGTCCAGCTATTAAAGGCCAGTCCCGGCGGATTGGCCCAGGCCGAAACGGCCCCAGCCAGGGTTAAGCCTAAAACCAAACTAACGCCAAGAACTCTCTTTAGCATGCCCGCAGCATAGCGCAGTTGGCGGCAAGCTGTCAATGGGCGGAAAATGCCTTTGACCACTACCCTGTACCGGGATTCAGCCGATGGCGCCGCTTTTCTGCATTTTAATCGGTATTTTTGCCCGGGGATGCTTCCGCGGTCTTTGCCGCCCCGACATGCTGCCGGGTGGTCCGATCAACTTCAGCTTTCAGGAGAAAAAGGCGTTTAATTTACCGGGCAGGCGAGTCCAGGTCGGGCTTCGCGGCGAGCGGCAGGGTAAAAAAGAAGCAGGCGCCGTTTTCCCGGGGCAAGACCGGCGACTCGACCCCGATGGTGCCGCCGTGAGCCTGGATGGCCAAACGGCAAAAGGTCAACCCCAAACCCGTGCCCGCGTATTTGGCGATATCCGCCTTCACACGGTAGAACTGGTCGAAGATTTTGTCTTGGGAATCCCGGGGGATTGGGTCGCCCCAGTTGGTAACACCGATACGTCCCGCACCTTCTTGACGGCTGACCTCCAGCCAAATTTCACTGTCCGCAGGCGCGTATTTAATCGCGTTGTTGAGCAGGTTGTTGAGCGTGCGTTCGATGGTGGGGTAATCCCCCGAAACCCAAAGGTCCGTCAAGGCGGGTTCAAACCGGAAGGAAATTTTTTTCCCTCCCGTGGTCAGGCTCATCATGCTCATGCTCTGTTGCACCAACCCGATCATGTCCATGGGTTCGGGGTGCACTTCAAATTCCTTGGACTGCATGCGCGAAATAGTCAGAATTTCGTCCACCATACAGAGCAACTTGACGGATTGGACGTGCGCCCCCACCAGCAGTTCCTTGATCTCCGGCGGCAACGAAACCCGGTTTCCCCGGCATAACCCCAGCGTGCCCATAACGGCGGTTAAGGGATTTTTCATGTCGTGCACCACCATGTGCATCAGGGCTTCTTTGGCGTCTCCCAACTCGGCCATCTTGCGGTTTTGCGCCTGGAGCGCTTCTTTGGAAGCCAGCAACTCACAGGTGCGTTCCTGGACCTTGCCGTCCAGTTCCGTGTTGAGTTCCCGCAACGCTTCGTTCTGGCGCAGGTTCTCGGCCACCATGGCCTCGTTCTCTTCCCGCCGGGACAGAATTTCCACCTGGAGCTGACGCTGCCGGGCTTCATGTTTTTTAACCAAACTTTCCCAAACCGCGCGGCAGGTCCGGTTGGTACACGACTGACCGCTCATCTCGGTTGGGGGGTTGACCGCTTCGTCCATCGTCCGTCTCCTGTGTTTTCCCCGGCAGGTGCTAGGCAAATTGAAGGGAAATTTCCGCCGCTTCCCGGTGAAAATCCTCCTGCATCACCTGTGCATCCACATCCTCAATGCCCAAAACTTTTAAAACTTCCCCTGTGATATTTTCGCCGCTGCGATAGTGGAAGCCGTAGCCGGCTTGTTGCACGATGGTGTTCGCCAGGTAAACGGCCGCCGTGGTGCGTCGGAGCGCCTCCGGAGCCTCCGCCGGGTGGTGATGAAACTTCACCACCGTGCAGACGCTTTCCGGCAATGACCATTTCCGGCAAAGCAGGGCCGAGAGCACTTCATGGTCCGTGCCCAAAAGCTCCCGCTCGACATCCGTCAGTTTCGCCGGTCCGAGGGTTAAACGCTTCAGGACCGCATCCGCGGCTTCGGGAAAAAACTGGTGTTCGATGAGCAAACCCACATCATGCAGCAGTCCCAGGGTAAAATAATCCTCGGCATTTCCCAGGTGCAGGCGCCGGGAAACCATTTTGACGCAAACCCCCACGCCCACGGAATGCTTCCAAAGTTCCGTACCGGAAAAACCGAAGCTGTTGGCCGTAACCCGGAAAAGGTCGCTGACGCTCGCATGCAAGGCGATGCTCTTCACCATGTTCAACCCCAGCAGGGTGATCGCGGCCCGAATATTGGCCACCTTGGCTGCGACGCCATAGTAGGATGAGTTGGCCAAGGCCAGGATTTTCAAGGTAAAGCTGGGGTCGTTTTTAAGTATCTTCTCCAGGCTGGCGGCGCTGGCGTTGGGGTTATTGACCTCCTGGAGAATCTTCGCCATGATCTGCGGCATGGGAAACATTTTTTCCATCTTGCGGTTAAGGTCTTCCCATTCAATTTTGCATTCTACCGCCATAGGAGATCACATCCTTTTCCTGCACCCCGGGCCGGCCGAAACCAAACGTTGAATCGCTTCCCGGTCTTTTCACTTCACAATTATAGTATCGGCCCCGCTTCCGGTTTGCTTGATCCAAACGGCGATGAGGATACTTGATTAGACAGGAAAAAGTCCGGAAAAGTTCTGTGAGGGCAAAAAAAAGCCCTCCGGGAATTCCCCGGAGGGCCTTAAAAAATATCCGCGGGGCTAAAAGTTGAACACCAAGCCCACCTGATGGGTCAAGCCCAAGTCGCCGAAGGATACCAGGGCATAGTCCACTTCGAACATGGCCACCTTCACCCCCACGCCCCCCGTCAACCCTGTCGCTCCGCCCAGTTCTCCGGTGTTCTTCACTTGGTAGCCCAACCGGGCCGCCACCACCTGATTGTACCAGTACTCCGTGCCCACATTCACGGACGTATAATTCGCGTCTCCGAAGGGTACGTTGACGTCCAACACCGTGTTCCAGGTATCGTTGGCCGAAAACTTCACCGGCAACATATAAGCCGCGCCTACTTTCACGTTGCGCGGCAAATCCGCTCCTGCCAGTTGACTGCCCAGGTTTTGCAGGGCCAGGCCCAACCGCAGTCCCGTCACCGGGGTTTGGTACAACCCGCCCAAGTCCACGGCTACGGCCGTATAATGTTCCGTATCGATGCTCTGGTTGATCATTTTCAAGGAAGCGCCCACGGCCAGGCTCGGCAACAGCCATTGCCCGTACCCGAGGGTGCCCGTGAACACCGTCGGGGTGAAACTCCCCTGGGCCACGGGCAAACCGTTGACTTCGTCGAACTTGTCCAGACTGCCGTAATTCAAATAGGTTACGTTGGCCCCGATGCCCGCGCCGGCAAACAACGGCTGCGCATACGCCACGTAGTCCATGAACGTGTCCTGAAGATAAAGGTTGTGCATGCCTCCGACTTGGATGCCCTTCATCTGCGCGAGTCCGGCCGGGTTCCAAGCCGTGGTGTTGAGGTCGTCGGCCTGGGCCACGAAGGCCTCGCCCATGGCCACGGGACGCGCCCCCAGCCCGATCTTAAGCTCCGAACCGCCCACCTTGCCGATGTTGTAGTTGGTTTGGTCGGCCCAAGCCGCCAAGGTCAAACTTCCGCTAAAAATAAAAATCGCCCCTAAAATCTTTCTCATAAACAAGCCTCCACACCGAGGATGGGCAATACGCTCCCACTTAATTCCAAACAGAATAATCATATAATAGTTTAACCGGAAGTCAAGTCCGATTAAAAGCCGGGCGGGACTATGGACATGGCTGAAAAAACGCTAGGCGCGTCCGCCGCTTTTTCTCCGACGAACGATATCGGCGACCTGCAATTCCGCCAAGGCTTTTTTCAGGGAAATTTCGGCCTCGGCCAGGGCATCGCCGCGCACGCCCTCTTTCAACTGAGCCAAAGCTTTTTCCCGGGCATGCTTGGAGACTTCCACGTTGATGTCCTCTGCGGGCTCGGCCGTATCGGCCAAGACCACCACTTTGGAGGGCGTCACCTCCGCCCAACCGCCTCCGATGGCGTAGATCATTTCCTGACCCTGGACCAGCACCTTGAGCATGCCCGGTTGCAGGGCCACGACCATGGCCATATGCCCGGGCAAAATGCCCATGCTGCCTTCGACCCCGGGCAGGACAACTTCGTTCACGTCCTGGGAAAGAGTTTTGCGCGCCGGGGTCACCACGTCCAGTTTTATCGTCTTTTCCATGAAGTTACACCGCCGCCAATTGTTTGGCCTTGGCCACCACTTCTTCGATCGGGCCGACGTTCACAAACGCCTGTTCGGGCAAGTGATCGTGTTTGCCTTCCACGATTTCCTTAAACCCCCGGATGGTTTCCTTCAACGGCACGTACTTGCCCGGTGTTTGCGTGAATTCCTCGGCCACGAAAAACGGCTGTGAGAGGAAGCGTTGCGCTTTGCGCGCGCGCCCCACGAGGACCTTGTCTTCTTCGGACAATTCGTCGATGCCCAACAGGGCGATGATGTCCTGAAGTTCCTTGTAGCGCTGAATAATCTGCTGCACGCGCCGGGCGACATCATAGTGTTCGTTGCCCACCACGTCCGGGGCCAAAATCCGCGAAGTCGACTCCAGCGGGTCCACGGCCGGATAAATCCCCTGTTCCACGATGGCGCGCGAGAGCACGGTCTGCGCGTCCAGGTGGGAAAAGGCCGCGGCCGGGGCCGGGTCGGTCAAGTCGTCGGCAGGCACGTAGATGGCTTGTACCGAGGTGATGGAGCCGCGCTTGGTTGAGGTGATTCGTTCCTGCAGCTCGCCCATCTCCGTGGCCAGGGTGGGCTGGTAGCCCACGGCCGAAGGCATGCGCCCCAGCAGGGCCGAAACCTCTGAACCTGCCTGGGTGAAACGGAAAATGTTGTCGATAAACAGAAGCACGTCCTGCCCTTCCTCGTCGCGGAAGAACTCAGCCTGGGTCAAAGCCGTCAGCGCCACGCGCATGCGCGCCCCGGGCGGTTCGTTCATCTGCCCGTAGACCAGCGAAGTTTTTTCCAAAACCTTGGAGTGCTTCATTTCCAGCCACAAATCGTTGCCCTCGCGGGTGCGCTCGCCCACGCCGCCGAAGACCGAAAACCCGCCGTGCTCGGTGGCGATGTTGCGGATCAATTCCTGGATCAGCACGGTCTTGCCCACGCCGGCGCCGCCGAACAAGCCGACCTTGCCGCCGCGCTGGTAAGGCGCCAGCAGGTCAATGACCTTGATGCCCGTCTCCAACAATTTTACGGTCGTGTCCTGGTCGACGAACTCGGGTTTGGGACGGTGAATGGGGTGATGTTTCTCCGCGGGAATGGGGCCGAGCTTGTCCACGGGATTGCCCAGCACGTCCATGACGCGCCCCAGGGTGCCGCGCCCCACGGGCACGGAAATCGCGCCGCCCAAATCGACCACCTTCATGCCGCGCGCCACGCCGTCGGTGGAGGACATGGCCACGCCGCGCACCGTGTCGTCTCCCAGGTGGGATTGAACCTCAATGGTTACGTCAATGGGCACGGTCTTGCCGCTGTGCGTATAGCTGCCCTCGATTTTAAGCGCCTGATAAATCGGCGGCAGCTTCCCATGGGGAAACTCCGCGTCCACCACCGCGCCGATGACTTGGACTACCTTGCCGTCGCTCATGATAAAACCCCTTTCGTTTCAGGCCGGGCGGGCGTGGAAGCCCGCCCCTACGGAAAAATTAAACGGAAAAATCCGACAAAAAAATTCAACGGGAAAAAATCAACGAAAAGTCCGAAAAAAACCATACGGCCCGGCCGGACCCGATCCCATTACCGGATCCGATTAATTATTGATCGCCTCGGCGCCGCCGACGAGTTCGGAAATCTCCCGGGTAATGCCCGCCTGGCGCGCGCGGTTCATCACCAAGGTCAATTCCTCGATCATGTCCCCGGCGCTGCGCGTGGCGCTGTCCATGGCCGCCATGCGGGCGGCCAATTCCGCGGCCTTGCTCTCTAAAAACGCGTGCCAGAGCGCCTGCTTGACGTAACGCGGCAGCAGGGCGCGCAGGACGTTGTGCGCGGAAGGTTCGAAGGCATATTCGCCGAAACGTCCCTTTTCCTCAGCCTGCCCCGCCGCGGTCTTCTCCAGCCGGATGGGCAGCAGAGTCTCTTCGGTCAGCACCTGCGTCATGATGGTCTTGAAACGGTTGTAGACCAGCGTCACCTCGGACCATTTGCCCGAGATGAAACCGTCGATAATTTGCTGTCCGATCTCATCCACGTGCTGCCAGGAAAGGTCCTGCCAAAAGCCGGCCCACTCCTGGACGGGTTTGACGCCCGCGCGTCGGAAAAAGGCCAAACCCTTTTTTCCCACGCAGAGCACGTCCGGCACCCCGGTCGGGTCCTGCAGGCGCCGGGCACAGGCATGCAGCGGTTGGGCATTGAAACCGGCGCAGAGGCCTTTGTCCGAGGTGAGGACCAAAACCGCCTTGCTTCCCGCGGTGTGCACCTGCAGCAGGGGATGCTCCGGCTGTCCCGCTCGCTCGGAAATATCCCGGATCACCTCGCGCATTTTTTCCGCGTAGGGACGCGCTTCCAGCAGTTGCGTCTGGGACTTGTTCAAGCGCGCCGAAGCCACCATTTTCATGGCGCGGGTGATCTGCCGGATGTTGCGTACGCTGCGTATCCGTGTGCGAATCTGGCGAACCGATGCCATACTTTGAACCTCGCTATTTTGTCCGAAGGCAATTGGTGGGGCGTATGCGATACGCCCCTACGTTATTTAAAGCCCCGTTTGAAGGCTTTCACGGCTTCCTTAAGTTCGTTTTGCAGCTCTTCGTCAAAGGCTTTTTTCTCGCGCAGGGTCTTGAGGATTTCCGGCCGCTGGTTGCGCAGGTAATCCAACAGTTCTTTTTCAAAACGCGAAATTTCTTCAACCGCCACGTCATCCAACTCTCCGGTGGTGCCGGCGAAAATCGCGCAAACCTGTTCTTCCACGGGCACGGGCTGGTACTGCGGCTGACGCAGCAGGCGCAACATGCGCTCGCCGCGCCCCAACTGGGCCTGGGTGGCCTTGTCCAAATCCGAACCGAACTGGGCAAAGGCGGCCAGTTCGCGGTACTGGGACATGTCCATGCGCAGGCGTCCGGCCATTTGCTTCATGGCCTTGATCTGGGCATTGCCGCCGACGCGCGACACCGAGAGCCCCGAATTCACGGCCGGGCGCTGCCCGGAATAAAACAAGTTGCTCTCCAAGTAGATCTGTCCGTCGGTGATGGAAATCACGTTTGTCGGGATGTACGCCGAAATGTCGCCGGCCTGCGTCTCAATAATCGGCAGCGCGGTCAGCGAACCGCCGCCGAGCTCCTGGGCAAGCTTGCTGGCGCGCTCCAAAAGCCGGGAGTGCAGATAAAAAACGTCGCCCGGATAAGCCTCGCGCCCCGGGGGACGGCGCAGGAGCAAAGACATTTGCCGGTAAGCGGCCGCGTGTTTGGAAAGATCGTCATAAACGATCAGGGCATGCCCGCCGTTCATCATGAACTCTTCGGCCATGGCGCAGCCCGCATAAGGCGCCAAGTATTGCATGGGGGCGGGTTCACTGGCGCTGGCCACCACCACGATGGTCTTCTCCATCACGCCGTGTTCTTCCAGGGTTTTGACCACCTGGGCCACCGTGGATTGCTTCTGCCCCACGGCCACATAGACGCAAACCACGTCCGTGTTTTTTTGGTTGATGATCGCGTCCACGGCCACGGCGGTTTTGCCCGTCTGGCGGTCGCCGATAATCAGCTCGCGCTGCCCGCGTCCGATGGGAATCATGGCGTCGATGGCCTTGATCCCGGTTTGCAACGGTTCCTTGACGGGCTGGCGTTCCAGCACCCCGTGCGCGCGGCGCTCCACCGGCCGGGTGGCGGAAGCGGCGATGTCGCCGCGCCCGTCCTGCGGCTGCCCCAGGGCATTGACCACGCGCCCCAAAAGCGCCTTGCCCACCGGAACTTCCATGACGCGGCGGGTGCGTTTGACCGGGTCGCCTTCCTTAATTTTTTCATATTCGCCCAAGAGCACGCAACCCACGTTGTCGCGCTCCAGGTTCAACACCATGCCGTAGACGCCGTGGGGCATTTCCAACAGCTCCATGGACATGGCGCCCGAAAGCCCCCAGATGCGGGCAATGCCGTCCCCGACCTGCAGGACCGTGCCCACTTCCTCGACGTCCGTGTGGCTGGCAAACCCGGCCAGTTGTTGTTTGATGACCTGCGTGACTTCTTCCGGCGAAATTTTCATGATGTACCTCTTTGTATAGGTCCTAAGTAATTAGGTCCAATAAGTCCTCTAGGACCCATGGTTTCAATTTTTCGACCCATTTGGTAAAAGTTTCAAAAATATACAGTTGATCAACGTTTGAATATGATTTCCTTGTATTTTTGTTAGTTCATCAGCTACCCAATT
>JAAXVQ010000425.1 GCA_013335425.1 Candidatus Firestoneibacteriota bacterium
CTAACTTCTTCGGATATTCCCATGTAAACGCCTCCGGTAATAAAAGGGCTCTTGCTTCCGGGTAGCCGCTCAGCGTTGCAGGTGACTAAGCCAGCAGCACGAGGTCGTCCCGATGAATAATTTCATCGCTGTTTTTATAACCCAACACGCGTTCGATATCGGCGGTTTTCACGCCGCACAATTTCACCACATCGTCCGAGCTGTAATTGCTCAAGCCGCGCGCAAATTCCCGCCCGCTCTCGTCAAGCAGACCCACGCAGTCGCCTTGCTTAAACCGGCCGGTGACGGTCCGGATACCCGACGGCAGCAGACTTTTGCCTCTGTTTTTCAAAGCCAGGGCGGCTCCGGCATCCAACTGCACGCTCCCGCGGCAGCGCAAGCCGAACGCGATCCAGTGCTTGCGGCTCGCCAATTTATCGCCGTGCGGATAGAAAACCGTGCCCAACGGTTCGCCGGCCAAAATCCGCCCCAAAACCTTCGGCAAACGGCCGTCGGCGATCACCATTTCCTCACCGCTGCCCGTGACCATCTTGGCGGCTTTGATTTTAGTGGCCATGCCCCCGGTACCCAGTTCGCTGCCCGCGCCGCAGGCCATGCTTTCCACGGCCCGGTCGATGACGTCCACATGTTCCAAAAGTTCAGCGTCGGGATTTTGCACAGGGTTGGCGGTATAAAGCCCGGCCACATCGGTCAAAATAATCAATAAGTCCGCCTCGGCCAAATGCGTCACATGCGCCGAGAGCGTGTCGTTTTCCCCAATCTTAATTTCCTGAACCCCGACCGTGTCGTTTTCGTTGAAAACGGGCACCACGCCCAAGCGCAGCAATTCCAAGAGCGCGTTGCGGGCATGCGCGTAACGTTCCCGGTCCTGAATATCGTCCGCGGTGAGAAGGATTTGTCCCGTGGTGAGGCGGTGTTTGGCAAAGGCCTGGGCGTACGCCTGCATCAAGCGCGGCTGGCCCACGGCGGCCATGGCTTGTTTGCCGGGGATGGTTTTGGGTTTTTCCTTGGCCCCCAGGGCGGCCACGCCCAACCCGATGGCCCCGGAAGTGACGATGATCACCTCGCGCCCTGCTTGGCGCAAGGTCGCAACTTCGGCGGCCACCTTGGTTAAAAACGTCTGCTTAACGCCCTCGCGGCCGCTGGTGAGCAGACTGGTGCCGATCTTGACGACAATCCGCCTGGCTTTTTTTAATTGCTGCCGCCGTTGCATAGTTCGTATCCTACCATGTGCGTTTTAAAATTCAAGGTTCAAAATAGTTTCCAAAAACGGCCCATTCCCGGCCGAGTGTTAAAATTCATCTTCCTGATAAGTGAATTCTTCCTTGCCCACATAGACCGTGTCCCCGTCCTTTACGCCCTGAGTGCGGAACGCTTCGGTGAGACCCAGCCGGTCGAAAATGTTTTTCAATTTCTCAACCGCCTCTTCGTTGCCGAAATCCGTCATGGCCATCCACTTTTCCACTTCCTTGCCCGTGACGCGCCAATGACCGGGCTCCAGGGCCGTGAGCACAAACCGCGGGATCGGCCCCTTGGGTTTGACCGGAAGCTTCACTTCCAACGCCGGCGCCGGCAAAGTCTGCAGGATCACCCAGGCACGGCGGGCCAATTCCTGCACGCCCCGGCGTGTGGCCGCGGAAATTAAAAAAACTTCATAACCTTTCTGGGTAAACTTTTTCACGAGTTTGTCCAGGCCGGCGGTGTCGGGCAGCAGATCGATCTTGTTCAAAGCCACCAATTGCGGCCGTTTTTCCAGACCATGCCGGTAGAGTTTCAATTCCTTGTTCACGGTTTCAAACTCAGTCCAGGGATCTTGTTCCTCGTTCCCCACTTCCACCATATGAATCAGCAGCCGGGTCCGTTCCACGTGGCGTAAGAACTCATGCCCCAACCCCGTGCCCTGAGACGCGCCCTCGATCAATCCCGGAATATCCACCATGGCGAAACTCTGCCCCTCTTCCACGCGCACGCGCCCCAAGTTCGGCACCAGCGTGGTGAAGGGGTAATCGGCAATTTTGGGATGCGCGGCCGAGAGCGCGGACAAGAGCGTGGACTTGCCGGCATTGGGCAAACCCACCACGCCCACGTCGGCCAGCACCTTCAGCTCCAGGATCAGCTCCTTTTCCTCGCCGGGCTCGCCCTTTTCCGCCAGCTTGGGCGCGCGCCGCAGAGCCGTGGCGAAGTGTGTGTTGCCCAAGCCGCCGCGCCCGCCGCGGGCAATGATGATTTCCTGCCCGGGTTCGTTCAAATCGGCCACCAGTTCATAGGTGCTCTTTTCCAAAATCAGCGTGCCCACGGGCAGGCGCACCACGGTGTCCAGCCCTTGTTTGCCGTATTTGCGCGCACCCGTGCCCGGCGCCCC
>JAAXVQ010000077.1 GCA_013335425.1 Candidatus Firestoneibacteriota bacterium
TAAAGCCGGAAGCGTCTTCCAGGTAACCGCGAATGACGGTTTGATCGCGCTTAATCAGCATGCCTAAGTCCGCTTTCAAAAGTTTTGGCAGGGAGCCATCCGGCCCGGAACAGTCGCACGTATTCCCGGTCGTGATCTTAGCATACTTTTACCTTGCGCCCGAGCGCAAGAACTTTCTATAATCCTTCCATGATCCTTCATCCCCGCATATTGCTGCATATCTGCTGCGCGCCGGATTCCACCGCCGTGTTTGAAAGATTGGCTGCGGATTATGACGTTGTAGGCTATTTTCACAACCCCAACATCCACCCGCTCGAGGAGTATGTCCGCCGAGCCGAGGAAGCCAAGCGCGTTGGCCGGATTTTGGGTTTTACGCTGGAACCGGCATTGTATGCGCCGGATGCCTGGGATCGCGCGGTCGCGGGTTTGGAAAACGAGCCCGAGACCGGGGCGCGCTGCACGGCATGTTTCCGGCATAACCTCATGGCCGCGGCCGCCAAAGCCCGGGAACTGAAGATCTATTGGTTCACCACCACCTTGACCATTTCTCCGCACAAATCGTCGGCGCGCATCTTTGAAATCGGGCGGGAGGCGGCCGCCGCCCACGGCGTTCGGTTTTTGGAAACGGATTTTAAGAAAAAGGACGGGTTTAAGCGCAGCCTGGAAATGTCCAAAGAATTGAACTTGTACCGGCAAAATTATTGCGGGTGCAAGTATTCGTTGCGTTCCTAATCACCGATTGTTGGGGGCGTATCGCGATACGCCCGTACGAAAAGATAAAAAGGCTTTGTATGTCCGAATGGTAGGGGCGTATTGCGATACGCCCCTACGAAAAGATAAAAAGGTTTTGCAAGTCCGATCGGTAGGGGCATATTGCGATACGCCCGTACGAAAAGATAATAAGGCTTTGCAAGTCCGAATGGTAGGGGCGTATTGCGATACGCCCCTACGGGTAGGAAAAAAATATTAAGGACCCCCATGCCCGAACTGCCTGAGGTCGAAACCATCCGCCGGGTTTTGGCGGAAAAAATCACGGGACACCGCATTGTCTCGGTTTCGGTCCACCACCCCAAACCTTTGGGTAAACAAAGCGTTGCCGAATTGAAAGCCGGGCTGATTCATCAAAAAATTCAGGGCGTTGAACGCCGGGCCAAATTCCTGCTCGTTCGACTGGAGACGGGCGCCCTGCTGGTGCATTTGGGCATGACCGGGCAATTGTTCGCCCGGACCCGCGGCCAGAAAAATCCGCCGGGTTTGCCCACCCTGCCGGACAAGCACACCCACTTGGTGCTGGAATTGGACCGCCAGGCGATAGTGTTTTTCCGCGACATCCGACGTTTCGGGCGCTTTCGTTGGCTGGCACCGGAGCGGGTCGCGCCTTACCTGGCGCACCTGGGACCCGAGCCCCTTTTACCGGAGTTCACCGTGGAGGGATTTCGAAAAGCCTTGGTCGGTCGGACAGCTTCCATCAAGGCGCTTTTGCTCAATCAGAAAATCGTTGCGGGTTTGGGAAACATCTATGTGGACGAGGCTTTGTTCCGTGCGGGCATAGCGCCGCAGACGAAAGGCGGAAAGCTCACGACTAAGCAAAACCTGCGGCTGCACGGCGCCATCCGGGAAGTTCTCCGAGAAGCCATCCGTTTTCGCGGAACCACGTTGTCGGATTATTTCGATCCCGAGAGTCGTCGGGGCGGATTTCAGGATCGATTGAAAGTCTATGGCCGCGAAGGCGAACCTTGCGTCACCTGCGGCACGCCCATTTCCAAAGGTGTGCTGGCGCAGCGGGGCACGCACTGGTGTGGAAAATGCCAACCGGTAGTCAGAAAATAGAAAATAGAGAGTAGAAAATAGAGCGGGCTTACTTTTTACGGGCTTTAGCCTGGGTTTGGTGTTTTTGGTGTACGTGGGTCTGTTCGGCCGGGCTCAGCAGGCAGCCCTCGCGACAGACTTGACTGCAGTAGCCGTTGCAGGGTTCAATATGGATGGTTACGCTGGTGTTGTTTAATTTTTCCTCAATATGGCCCTCCAGATCGTCGGTGAGATCATGCGATGCTTCCAAGGTCATATGCCCGTTGACCAACAGGTGAAAGTCCACGAACCGGTCGGCGCCGGCTTTGCGCGTGCGCAGGCGGTGATACCCGCATACCGGCGGGACATGCCCGAAGATGATTTCCCGGACCCATTTGATTTCCGCAGGTTCCAGCGCAGTGTCCAACAAGTCACGTCCGGACTGCAGGGTCAAATCGTAAGCCGCCCTGACAATCAACAGCGCCACGCCGATGGCGGCCACGGGATCCAGCCATTGCAAATTGATGCCGGGAAACACCTTTTTCCCAGCCCACATGCACGCCAGCCCCCCCATGACGCCCATCGAGGTCCATACATCCGTGCGCAGGTGCCAGGCATCAGCCTGCAGGGCCATGGAATCGGTTTCCTTGCCCACTTTAAACAGCAGGTTGGAAACGACCATGTTCATCACAGCCGAAAAAAACATGACCAACACGCCCCAACCGGCTTCGTCCAAAAGGCGGGGGTGCAGCAGTTTTTGAATGGCTTCATAGATGATCCAACCGGCGGCTAAAAAAATAAGCAGTGCTTCTATGGTCCCGGAAATGTTTTCGATTTTTCCATGGCCGAAGGGATGATCCTTGTCTGCGGGTTTGCCCGAGGTGCGGACCGCCACCAAGGCAATGATCGCGGCCACCAAGTCCACGCCCGAATGAATGGCTTCTGAAATTACCGAGACCGAGCCGATGAGGACACCCACAAAAATTTTGGCCAGTACTAAAAACGTGTTGGAGATCACCGAAAACGTGGCCACGAGGGTTTTTTTATTTTGTAAGCTGATCATAAATCAAGACGCCAATTCTTAAGATGGGCCGTCGGTTGCGCGGCCGGGGCGAAATTATGCAACGATTTTTTGTTGAATCGGTCTAATTGTACGGTAATCCTCGAAAATTGGGAAACACTTTTCGGACGTTTTTGGGAAAAACCTTGAAATTAAAGGATAAATGGGGTATACACCTTACATGATCGCGATCTTTCGCTGCGTCAAAGCCCAAGCCATGGTCGAAGCCGCTCTTGCGGTGCCCATACTTATTTTGCTCTTTGCCGGGTGCGTACAGCTCCTGCAAATCGGCATCGGGCACATCGTGGTTATGGAAGCGGCCTATGAGGCCAATCGCCAGGTCGTCCTGGACCTGGGCAAAACCGACAATGCCCTGCGTGTGGCCCAAGAGATTTGCAGAACCATCAGCCCCGGGCTTACCGAGTACGACCGGGACCACGCCACGGTTATCCACCACCTGCGGGCCATTTTCCCGGTGATTAAAAAAATAGACATCGTTCATTCCTGCAGTCCCCGGATTTTCGGGTCCGACGAAACTCAGGACCCGGGTCTATGAACCTGGGAAGACGTTTAAGACGGGGGGAAGAAGGGCAAGTCTTGTACATGACCCTGGTGGCCATGTTGCTGCTGGCGGCGTTTACTCTGGTGCTGGTCAACGTAATTTATATGTGCGTGTTGAAAGTTAAAGTTCAAAACGCGGCCGACAACCTGGCCCTCTCGGCGGCGGTTATGAAAGCGCGCGTTTTGAACAAAATCACGAACCTCAACGCGATTTTATACGTCGTTGTGCAGGAAGGCGGCCGCATTCCCAACTCCCCCTACAGCAATGATGCGGAGTTCTTTGCCATGGCGGCGGTCGACGCTTTGACCTCCGGTTGGATGCAATTCGTGGTGGCGCAGTACAATTGGAATATTTATCACGATCACTATTTGGACCGCATTGCTGCGGCCAATGGGATTGAAGATGCCACGCACCGGGTGAAGATTTTTCCCCTCGAGATGAATGCGCTCACGCATTTTCAAGTCAACCTAATGCAGGTGATGTATACCCACAACATGTTCTATCCGCCCCCGCCGGGGCTCATGGGGCCTTTTCCCTTTGTGAGCAGCGTCGAGCCGATGGCGACGCCTTGGTGGGTGCAAACCCGGGTGGAGTGGCCCACCCGGGGTGAGGCAATCGGTTTTAAAAATTTGAAAGTGAAGTTGCCGGATATTGTCGCACGCGCGCGCGCGGAAGTGTTTGACACGGGCCTGCCGACACCCTATGCGCATGATTGGCAAACCCGTTTGATCCAACCGGATGAAAGCTATGACGAGCAAATGAAGAACAACGACTGGATTTGGTAGACCATCATTTTGCCGGGAGGCAGCCATGAACAAGCAAACCCTGATTGCCTTGGTGCTGGCGGCGGCCGCCGCACTGATGTCCTATTACTATTTGTCGGAAAAGGAAGACGCGGTGCGGGCCGATGTGTCGCCGGTCAAAGTGCTCATTGCCAAAAAACCGATTCCCCGGGGAGGCAGGCTGACGCTCGACAAGCTGACCATCCAGGAGATCCCCGGCGCCTATGTCATGCCCGGAGCGGTTTCCGCTTCCAATCAGGAAAACTTGCTCAAGCAATGGAACGACTTCAGCGGCCAGTTCGCCGTGGTGCCCATCGCCAAGGGTGAACAGATTTTGCCCAACAAGCTCTCCAAACTTTTGCCGGGTTTTGCCGGGGTTGTGCCCGAGGGCATGCGGATCATGACGTTTGCTTTGGAGGCGGCCGCGGCCGTGGGCGGGCATTTAAAACCCGGCAACCATGTCGATGTGCTGGGAACCTTTGACTTTCAGTTTAAGGGCGTCAAACGCTTGACCACGGTGGTTTTGTCCCAAGATCTGCTGATCACGGGCGTGGGGGACGAGACCACGGCCGACCGCGGTAAGGACAAGCCGGCCTCCTATTCCGCTTCCCAGGGCGGGACGATGATTTCCCTGGCCCTGACCCCCGAGGACGCCGTGCGTCTGAGCCTGGCGGAAAAAGAGGGCTCCCTGAAGCTGGCGTTGCGTTCGTTGGGGGATGAGGACAAGCTAAGTCTTCCTGACCAGAGCTTGGGCACGGTACTGGGCCCTCTAATGCGCACGCAGGCGGACGACATCAAGTCCGCCCCACGCCGGTTGGAGATCATCAAAGGGTTGCAATAGCGCCGGGGGAGAAGCGGGGAATTTAAATGGTTTCAATGACACCAAGGGGGCATTTCATGCACAGGGCAATGAGGGTGACGGTATTTTTGCTTTTTATATGGATGACGGCCACCGCAGCTTGGGCCGGAGCGGACCTGACGTTGACCAGCGGCGGTGCCAAGGTCATCGGAGTTAAATCTCCGGAAAAAGTCGCCATCGGCAACCCGGAAATCGCAGACGTCAAACAAATCAGCGGGGAAGAACTTTTACTGACCGGCAAGACCATCGGCTCGACCACGTTGATCATTTGGTTCCCGGACGGGCACAAAGACATTTCCACCGTAATCGTTTCCGCTGGCAAATCGGCGCAAACCATGATCCAGGTGGATGTCCAGGTGCTCGAGATCAATCATAACGAAGGCGATAATTTCGGACTCAACTGGGATGGTATTTTGGGTACGGCCGGCGAGCTGACGCTGGCGGAGACGGAAGCGCCCTTGAAAGCCATAGGCACCTTACAGCGCGGCAAGCTCAACTTGCTGCTGAAATTGCTGGTGGAAAAAGGCCATGCCAAGGTGCTGGCGCGCCCCAAACTGTTGACCTTGTCCGGGCGCAAGGCGTCCTTTTCTTCCGGGGGCGAGGTGCCCTATGCCACCACCGGCAGCAACGGTCAATCCAATGTGGAGTGGAAAAAATACGGTGTCAACCTGGACGTGCTGCCTACGGCCAACGACACGGGCAGCATCAATGCGGAGATCCGCGCGGAAGTGTCCGAAATTGATTATACGCATTTGGTGCAGAACAACCCGGCCATTAAAACCCGCTGGGCTTCAACCACCATCCATGTCAATCCCGATGCCACGGTTGTCATCGGCGGATTGATCCAGGAAAAAGATCAGACCATTTACCAGGGCGTGCCTTTGTTGATGGACATACCCGTGCTGGGGTATTTGTTCAAGTCCACGACCATCATTCAGGAAGAGTCCGAGCTGGTTATTTTTGTGACGCCGCATCTGGTGGGCCGATAACCAGTTTATGTTGCGGAAAGGCTTTTTTACTTTTAAATTCCTCTTCCCTTCGTCCCCTCCCACCAAATCCTGGGGAGGGGAATTCAAAAAAGGCGATTCCGCAACAAGAACTAACTAGTTCGGTTAGTGCAGAGCGATGATCGCGTAAAGGAGCCGCAACATGGCGGAGGCAAAAGCGAACGGGCGCATGATTGTTTTCCACGGTGGGAAGCCGGGAGAGGGTAAAAGTCTGCTGGCGCAGAACTTGGCGGCTGCACTGACCGCTCGCGGGCGTTCGCGGGTGCTGCTTTTGGACATGGACAACTCGGGCGCCTCCGAACACCGTTTGCGTTGGGGTTTGCCCGAAGGCGTCACCCTGGCGGAGATCACCGGCCGTCTGCACCGGTTTGACGAGCAAACCATTCGGGGTTATTTCCCCAAAGCCCGCTGCGGCGTTGAAGTCGCGGTGTTGGCGGAAAATCCCGTCCAGGCAATGGAGGTGACCAGTCAGCAACTGTTCAAGGCTCTGGAGCTTTTTCGCGCGGCGTTTGATTTCGTGGTGGTGGACGGTCTGACAGGTTGGGACACCCTGGCCTTGGGGGTGTTGGATGCTGCGGATGTGGTCCTCATGGTCTGCTCGCCGGACTTGGTCGGCATCAAGCGCGAGCGGCAGGACAGCCTGCGCTACCAGGAACTGAAGTTCCCGGTACAAAAAATTGGGCTGGTCATCAACCGCTGTACGCTTCCCGAAGCCCTCGACGCCCAGGATCTGGAAAAGTCCTTGACCGGGCATAAAGTCTTGGCCGCCGTGCCGTATGATTCGCATGTTACCGAAGCCATCAACAACCAACGGGAGCTTTTGGGCATTTATCCCAACAGCGCCTTTGCCAAGGCCATTAGGGAGTTGAGCGCGCGGGTTTCGACATCCGGAACCGGAATCAAAACACTAAGCTCCGCGGAGTTGCTTTCCGAAGCTGCAATCCATTCGGGAGGGGGGGTGAAGATCAACCGGGTCCACATCAAGGAGCGTATTCATGCGCTTTTACTGGAGAACCCGGAGCTCAAGGTGCTGGCTTCGGAACCGGCGCGCACGCCGGCCACGCAGGCCCTTTTGAGAGAAAAAGTCGAGGGCGTGGTTACCTCGCTGATGGCGCAGGAGGCGCCGGAACTCACCGACCGTGAAGACCGGGAAGCGCTCGTGCGTGAAGTGGTGGACGAAGCTTTGGGCTTGGGGCCGCTGGAGGACTTGATCCGCAACCCCGAGGTCACGGAGATCATGGTCAACCGACGCGACCAGATCTATGTGGAACAAAAAGGCAAACTGACCTTAACCGCCAAACATTTTGTGAGCGACAAACAGCTGTTGACGGTCATGGAACGCATCGTGGCCCCCTTGGGGCGGCGTATTGACGAAAGCCAACCTTATGTGGATGCGCGCTTGGCCGACGGTTCGCGCGTCAATGCCATCATTCCGCCCTTGGCCTTGAACGGACCTACGCTCACCATCCGCAAGTTTTCCAAACAACGCCTGCTGGTGTCGGATTTGATCAAGTTCGGATCGCTGAACCAGGATATGGCCGATTTTTTGGGCGCGAGCGTCTTGGCGCGGAAGAACATCGTCATTTCCGGCGGCACGGGCTCGGGCAAGACCACGTTGTTGAACATTATTTCATCTTATATTCCCGAGGACGAACGCATTGTGACCGTGGAAGACGCGGCAGAACTCAACTTGCCGCAGCCGCATGTGGTCACGTTGGAGGCCCGCCCTGCCAACATTGAAGGCAAAGGCGCCATCACGATCCGCGACTTGGTGCGCAACTGTTTGCGCATGCGTCCGGACCGCATCGTGGTCGGCGAGTGCCGCGGCGGGGAGGCGCTGGACATGCTCCAGGCCATGAACACCGGGCACGACGGTTCGCTCACCACCGCGCACGCCAACACCCCCCGCGACGTGATCGCGCGTCTGGAGACCATGGTACTTATGTCGGGCATGGACCTGCCCGTGCGCGCTATCCGCGAGCAGATCGCCGGGGCCGTGAACCTGGTGGTGCAGCAAACCCGCCTGCAGGACGGCACGCGCAAAGTCACGCAAATCGCAGAAGTGGTCGGCCTGGAAGAGGGCAGCATTGTTTTAAAAGATATTTTCATGTTCAAACAAACCGGGCTGGACAAAAGCGGCAAGGTCCAGGGGGAGTACAAAGCCGCGG
>JAAXVQ010000426.1 GCA_013335425.1 Candidatus Firestoneibacteriota bacterium
GCCCGCCGGACCAATGCACATCCGATGTGAAATGGGCGCTCTGCATATCGCGGGCAATCCCCAACGAGGTTCCTAAAATTAAGCCGAATCCCATCCAAATCCAACGCCGTCGTTTTCCGGAATCCAGGAAAAAAAGAACGCAAAAAAGGTAGCCTACCGAAGGGTGCCCGCTGGGAAAGGATTTTCCTCGTCCGGGCAAGCCGGGCTCGCAGACGCGTTGGAACTTTTCTGCGCCGCCGAGGGAAATCACGTCGCGGGGACGCGGACGCCCCCAGTAGCCTTTACCCAGGACATTCACCAATAGGCCGGGGCCCAGCAAAAGCGTCACCAGGACGACCGCCGCCGGACGCCGATAGGTTTCCCAGGACGGTTTGAACCAAGAAGCGGCCAAAGCCGCCAAACTGCCGATGCCCAACAAAAGGCCCGGCAGCGTACCCCAGCGATAGAGGGCGATCCAGAGCCAGCGGTCGCCCAGGGGCCAGCCGCCTTGACGAAACGCTGCGGCGGAAAGAGCGAGATCCAGATCGGAAAAAACAAAGGGCAGGCTTGCCAACAACAGTATTCCCAGGCCGATGCCGAAAGCGGCGGAAAAATGTTTGGTCATGGCGCGACAGGGAAAAGAGGCTCGAAATCCGCATAAAGCGACTTAAAGTCCACACCGGCGCGGCTTTTGTTTTCGCCGAATCCCTGACGGATCCCCAGCAAGGCGTCTTTGAGCTCCTGGCTGGGACTGCCGTTGCGGATGGCTTCGTAGGCTTCGATAAAAGCCGCGAATTTATCCGCGGCCTGGACCAACTGGCCGTCGCGCAGAATTTCGCCGTTTTCCGACACATCCTCGAATTCATGCTCGGTAAACAAGGCCAATTCTTTCTGCCAGCGGGGATCGTCGGGGAGCAATTGATACACCTTCTGCATTTCTTCATGTTCGTAGGCTTTGATCATATGGTCCAATCCGGGAACCGAGCGTTTGACCGGAGAAATGATATCGCGGGTCAGGGCCTCAGGCAGGTCATGGAACAAGCCTGTGAAGTAATTGTTGGCGGCTTGCCGATCCGGCGCGTCTACGCTGCGCGAGAATAAGTAGCTGATGATGGCCACAAAGAGCATGTGCCCCAACACGGAGGTACGCGGCACGCGGTGGATGCGCGACCAGCGGATTTGAAAGCGGAGCTGGCCGCAAAGATTGATGAATTTTTGAAAACGGACGTGATCGCTCAAAATGCGCATGCTCGCCAGTTGGTTGTGCAGCACCTGTTTGTTTTGCAGGTCGCGTTTGATGTCGTCCAATTCATAGTCGGTGGGGTTGGCCCGGGCAATGATATCGAATTCCCATTGGGTGGCGAAAAAATGGGCGGCGTTTAGGATGCGGCGGTTGAGGTCGGGTTCCAAAGGTTGGAAATAGTCCCGGAAAGACTGCTGGAAGTCTTTTCCCAAGGGGGCCAGGGTACTCTCCAAGCTGGTGTAGACCCATTGGTTGAGTGCGGCATATTTGTCCCGGTCGTTTTTAATTTTTTCAAAAACTTGAGGTTTGAGATCGGTAACCACGATCCGTTGTAAAAATTCGAAAAGACCGCCTTCGATGATGACCCGCCAGGAAAAGCCGGGTTCCTGTTCGTGGAATTTTCCCAGGAAATAGGCGATGATCATTTTATGCGCCTGTTTATCGAGCTCCACCAGCTCCAACGGCCGGAGTTTGTCATTCCAGCGCTGCATGTAGGCTGATTTGAGCAGTTCCAGGAATAATTGCTTGCGGATTTGCATCTGGGCTTCTCCCGATCGTTCAAGTTTCCTCATTTATACACCCCAGTCGCGACTTCCTCAATCAAATGTTTTTCGGTTTTCGGTGGGAACGAACAACTTCAATGTCCGCAAGCCATAGAGCGCGGTGACGGCGCGGTTTTGCCCTGGAATTTGCCGCTGTCTGTGGTATTATGCCCTGGAACATTCCGGGAAAGGATTATGCCAGATGATTAAAAGCGCGATTCAAAAATTGGTCAACCGGCAGGATTTAAGCGAGGTTGAAGCCCGTCAAACCATGGAATTCATCATGGGTGGAGATGCCACTCCCGCCCAGATTGCCGCGTTCATCACCGCTTTGCGCATGAAGGGCGAAACTGCGGATGAAATCACGGGTTGCGCCCGGGCCATGCGTTCCCTGGCCACCCGGATTGAAGTCCAGGGCCCGTCCGTGGCTCTGGAAAGCGACGGCACCAATCAAGCGGAAGAAATTGTGGTCGATACTTGCGGTACCGGCGGGGACGGCGCCAATACTTTTAATATTTCCACGGCTGTGGCCCTGGTGGCGGCCGGCAGCGGGCTGACCGTGGCCAAGCACGGCAACCGGG
>JAAXVQ010000427.1 GCA_013335425.1 Candidatus Firestoneibacteriota bacterium
ACGCCGGGATGCAAATTTTGAAAATCCGAATATAATTGAAAAAACAACGGGTTGGAAAACCCCAAGAGCTCATGAAAACTCTGCCGAAAATCCAGATTTAAAAAAGAAATATATTTCCGGCTGCGGACAGGGTCCGTCAGGGTAATCGTTTCCGTATTCCCGCGCCAATATAAAGTCTCGATTTTACGCGCGCCACCGGTTTGGGCATTATAGGCTTCGGCGGCCGCATTGGGTTCCTGACCGTAATTGGAGAAAAAAACATGCCACCAATTGGCCCCGTTTTCATTGATGCCGTCTAAAAAGTGGGTGGAAGCTACTTGGTTGCCGGTATCATGGATTTGATGGCGACCGCCGTAAACCAATCTCAAAAGGGTCATGGCATTACCGAATTTGGCATCGATTCGCCAAGTTTCTTCATTGTTATATAACAAACTGGAATCGCCTACATTTGAAATATAATCCCGTTGGGATGAAAAAACGCCGTTATCGATAATCGAATTTTGCTTACCGATAAAATCCGGATTCACTTTGCGGTAAACGAAAGAAACCGGAAAATGCAGATTCCAGTCGAAGAGCTTCTCAAGATAAAGGGTGTTTTCCAAGCGCAGCGCCCAATCGGTATAAGCTTGGGTTTCAGTTTGAAAAAAGCTCTTCCCTATTTCGCCCTCAAATTGCCAATCGGGAAAGACCCGCGAACCCACCAAAGCCGAAACAACGGTATTGTTTTCCAAGACTGCATCCGGCACGCCCTCGAGTCCCAGAGTTTCGCCGCGGTCATTGGACCGGTTGTACAGATTTATTTCCGCTTTGGTTTTCTCGACCCATTCCAATTTTTCCAGGTTAAGGCCAAGTTTGCCGCCATGCTCGGAGAGGTAGGTGTTCTGGGCAAAATAGTTTTCAGCTTTACCGGAGTAAAATTTAACATAGCTTCCGCCCGGTAAATTAAGATTTTGGATATGAATACCCATTAGAGGCCGATAAATCCAAAAATAGCCGCCTCTGCCGCCGGAAAAATATTCCAAGGAATTCAACTTGGCTTCATTTAAAAAGCCTTCTTTAAAACTCCGTTTGTAGAACTCCGAAATCTTTTCTTCACCCGCGTTCATATCGCGGTCAAATAGAAGCGGACGCACGGAAACGGGGTTTTCAAACGTAAAGGTCGACAAATCTCCCCAAAGAAAGCCCACTCTTCCCAACCACTGGGCATAATGCGTCTCCATGACCAAGTTGTCGAGCAACCTTCGTCCCGTGGAATAATATACGCTGGTGCTTTCGTCGTTGGGACTTATCAGGCTGAAGGAAAAAAGAAAATCAAACTCCGGGCTCAGCGTCCCGGTCATGTTCAGCGTCAGAAATTCTTCCAAGGTGGAATGGTAGATACTGCCCAAATCCGACGAATGAACCATGAGCGTGCGCATGCCTATTACTGCATTTGTTTTCAGTTTTTGAGCAGGAACGCCGTTTTCAACGGCAGCGGCTTGCGCTCCCCTTCCCCACGATACGCCGGCCAAAAAAAGCAGCAATCCCCAACGGCATGCCCGGGCGAAAAATCGAGGTCTTAGTTCGGATTGTTCCCTATTCAAAAAAATCATTCGCACCGTATCACCATTTTAGAGAAAGTGAAATAAAATGCGTTCCCCAAGTATTTTGGATCCCGCTGTTCAACGGGTACAAGAAAGCATAATCCAAACCCGAAGTATTTGCAATGGTTTCAAAGGCAAAACTCAGCCCCAAAGAAGCTTCGCTGTAGAAGTCGGCGCCCCAATCCCTGCCATAACCCAACCCGGCGCGGCAGCCGATTTTTTTATGCCAGAACCATTTCTCAACTCCCAAACGCGCTTTGCGGTCATTTTCACGGAAAGCAACATCCATGCTGGACAAGAAATCCCCCATGCTCGGCCAGGCATACGACAAACCGGCCGTCAGCTCCATGGGCAAGACGTTTTTATCCGCCGTTGTTAAAGTCAAGTCCGGCTCCAGTATATCCTTGGCTACGGCGGCAATTTTCCAGGCGCCGTTTTTGTACAGGACACCGGCATCCAGGCTAATTCCCGAATTGGATTTTCGGGCAATGGCGGAACTTAACCGGGTATAATCATTGTCAACGAGCTGAACCTGAAGGAAATTAACAGTTAACCCGAAGGAAAAATTCGATAAAAATTTCCAGCCTGTGGCTCGGGACCAACTTGCCGGCCAAACGGAACCATAACCTACTTTAAAGGCATCCTCTTGATAAAAATCACTTAAACCCCTGCCGGTCCAGCCCAAAGCAACCGTGCCGTAATTGGGAAAAGAAAACGCGCCTGCTGCCGCGCCTTCATATAAATTGCTTTCGTCCGACAAT
>JAAXVQ010000078.1 GCA_013335425.1 Candidatus Firestoneibacteriota bacterium
CTCGAAATGGATGGGGCATGGTTATGAAAAATCGACAACTATGGCATTCACGGCAGGAAGCAATGATTTCGAACTCGCAATAGCAGTTGCTGTTGCTGTATTCGGAATCAATTCACAGGCAGCATTTGCAACAGTGATAGGGCCATTGGTTGAGGTACCGGTTCTAATATTGCTTGTAAATGTGGCCCTGAAGTTTAAAACCAATTAAATTCCTTCTATTGTAGATCCGACGCTTTGACAGCTTCTTCCTGAAGCTGACACTTCCAATCTCTATCGTAAAATTGTCTCCGATGATTTGTAAAACGATCTAAGTCAATTTGTACAAATTGTGCTTTACCGTTGAAACAAAAAACTTTGTAATCTCTAATTGGTGTATGGTCCGGATTAAATAAAAATTCTTCACAAAGGATTAGGGGTTTAATTGATTTGTACTGCCACTCCCGTCCAATATCGTAATAATTTAATTTCATCCATTTTTCGAGCTGGTGCTTTACCGAATTCCGATTAATCTTATTCTTGTCCAGTACAATTAAATTCCACCCGGAGCCGTGATTCATCTTTAATACAAATTCCTGTGGTAATTTATCGAAATCAATATCCTCAGCTTTTTCATAGTGATTGATTAATGGAACCAAATACCGGCTGCCAATAAAAAAGGCGCCTCCAACCAAAGCCCCTTCTTCCCCCAATCAAGCGCCCGGTTAAAATGTTGCGGATCGAGCAGAAGTGAAAGCCAAAAACCAATGGATAAGGGCGTTGACCGCGGTGCTGGCACGCTGCCGACTTCATTGGCAGGCTTAAAAAAGGCCGTCCAATCATGGTTTATTTTTTCCAGCCGGTCAAGGTATGCTTTGGTAGCAGCCAACACCTGAGCCGAACCTTGTTTCTCCGTCAAAGTGCTCAATTGCCTGTAAAATCCCGGCCACGCCGATGCCAAGGCTTGGTGCAAACCTTCGAAATCTTCCAAAGTCCACAAGCGCATTTCCTTGGTCCCGACGCGCACGGTTTGGCGCATACCGTTCAACAAATTGACGGCTTCTCCCAATCCTTCCTGCGCTTGCAAAGCTGTTTTTAGTTGGAAAAAGTCTTGATTCAACTTTTCCAAAGCCTCTTTCTGTTGCGCCAAAAACGTCACCTTGCGGAACGTTTGGGCCCTTGCACGGTTTTTGGCCAAACCGGCAGAAACGTTCTCAGGCTGAATCTGCCAACGCGCCAACTTGACCATCCGCTCATAGAGCTCAGTTTCATCTTGGGTAGTCCAATTGCGGTTGGTTTCCCAAAAATCTATTAGCCGTGCAATCACCGTACCGTCCGGCTTGATGTCGACCAAAACATTGTCGGCCCGCAGGTCACCGTGTCGGAGTCCGTGCCCGTGCAACAGGTCCAATTGCTCCCGTACTTGTTTGAACACTTCTTCCAACTGTACCGGCGTAATGGCGCCGGTTTCGGCCAACTCCCTAAGTTCCCGGCCGGGCACCCGTTCGCTGAGACACCCCACCGCCTGCCCAACTTCGTTTCTCACCACCGCATAAATTTTCGGTGCCACCGCATGATCGCCATAGTTAATCCCGACATACGTTTGATAGTTGGCATAAGTTTCGAGGTTGGCTTGCTGGATGGCAGCAATAACTTCCGACTTCATGTCAGTCAGCGAATAGTTCAGGCGGTCCTTTGGGTCTGCGCTTTGGCGTATGATGAGCACTGCCGGTTGGCCTAGGTACTCGGTGCCGTAAACATTGGATTGCCCGCCTGTGTTAAGGCGTTGGTTCACTAGCAGACGTTGCAGGGCAACCACGGGGACTGCCAATGTTTTGCCTTCCACAGATTGATAATCAAGGGTTTCAACAGCCACCGACGCCTTGTCAGTCGAAGCCGCCTGGAGATCGGGGATCTGACCGGAAGTCTGGTGGGACGCAAGGTTACGTTGTTTAACCGCCCCATCGTTTTTGCCGGTGTAGGAAAGCAGCGACGTATCGAATATTTCCAATAAACGATCCAAATGCATTTGCGTTTTCGCCGTATCCTTATCTGTCAGGCGATAGGTAAATGGGTAGCTCCGGCCGTTGATTTGCGCTGCCATCTGCAGATTAAGCGAAAAAGGCAAATCTCCTAAGAGTGCATAAATCTCTTTGCGGGCAGCCGGATCGTTGCGGGGTAGAAGCGCCGCTGCCCGGTTCATCGCTTCAGGATAGAGCATGTTTAACATTTTGACAAAAGCCGCTTGATCTTGTCCGAGCATCACCTTTTGAACCCTGAGGGGTTCGGCGCTTCCGGAATGATCGCGCCTAAAGTCCTCATTGCCTTGCAACCCGCGCCGTATGCGCGCCTGCAGAGCAGCGGGAAATTCCGAAAACGGCGATATTGTAGAAATCCCCAGACGCCTATTGGTCACACTATTTTCCCGATTCATGTTCAGAAATTCTTTTAACAAGAACAAAAGCTCCTCAAAACCCGACTGTTCATAATCATCAAAAACATCTTTTATTTTACGATAGCGGCTTTGTTTACCCTCCCGAGTGATTAAACGGACCTGACCCAACGCCGACAATTTCAAGGCATATTCTTTCATGCCGTAATGCGGATCTCTTCCCTCTTCGGAGACCTGCACCTTATAAACCGCCTGGATTTGGTTCAGAGGAACGCCTAAGTCCAGCAACAATTGGGCGCCGCGGCCGAAATAATCAATACCGGTTGCCGCCTCGCGCAGTACCAGGCTATCTATATCCACCTGCCTTTGCCGCAAAATATTCTTCCGAACATTCTGCCAAACCTCATTTTCGATTCCGTGTGTTTCGATAAAAAAACTTTTAACCTGCGGATAAGCCGAAAATGCCCTTTCGTACTGATCGAGTGAAGGCATATATCGCCGAATCGAAATTTTTTCCCGACCGTCGATCAAGCCTTTCATAATCGCGGTAAACTGCCGGGTGTAGCGACGAACAATCCGCTCACGCTCATGCGCACTCTCAACACGCCCGGCAATTTTGCCTAGGACATAGGCTTTCAAGTCATTGTGATACAGGTGAAAACTCACATCCGCCGGATTGGCCATTTTTTTCAATATTGGTTCCACATCCTGCTCATCGGAAGATCCGTTAACGCCATGAGTTACCACTTCAACCCCATAGCCCATCAGCTTGGCTTGGAAGACAAAATCCGCCAAGGTCGCCTGTACATTTTTGTCCCGGTATTGGACCGGATCATTGTCCAAAAAAGGCGTAACATAAAAATTGCTGACGGTAATAAATTCCATCGCGTGATTTTCTCGGTATTGCTTCAATTCAGCCAAAATCTTCAGGGCAATGGGAAAAGGTATCTGCCCTTTAAGTGGGCCGGCACTCTGGTAACAAAAGGTACAATTATTTGAACACCCCTCGGACAACAGGAGGTCAATATATGCAGTATTGCCCTGCAGATTGAAAAAATACAGCTTGTCCGCCTCGCTGACACCGGCGAGCACCTCATTAAACAAATCCAATTGCGGAATCCGAACCGTCGGCAATTTCTCCAAGTGCTTTTTCAATTTGTCGAACGCCGCCTTATCCCACGCCCGGACGGCCGTTAATTCTTCAAATCCAAGCCGCAGGGCTTCTCCCTGCTGGTTGAGATAGGGCGCATACCCCCTCAAAATTTCAGCCCCGGTTATGGCCAATTGCGTATAGCGCTGTGCGTGGTTTCGGCGGGGTTCTCCGTATTTCAGAGTCTGCGCAATGGCCGCGACCAATTTTTCCCCTGAACGGACATCTTGCGGATCGATTATATTTCGTGGCCGACTTTTCTCCAAAGACGCTGCCGAACCTTGGTTAAGCCAATTTGCCAGAAAACGCATCCGTGAAACACCAAATTTACCCGCTAGGTTCAGCCAAGTGCGCAAAACCCCAGGAATAATCGGTGCCGTGGCGCCGCCGGGAGTAAACGCCATCGCCCCGCCGACAATCACGGTGGCCGTAGGGTTACCCAACCAGGCTAGAAAAGCAGCCTCAACTTCAGCCCCGGTCCTGACTTCACCTAAAATGCCAGGGGCCAGTTTGGCCAAAACTTTGTTTTCCAGCAGGTGCGCCTCGACCTTGTCGGCCAAATTAACGCTGGCATAAGTCCGGGGCAAAGTTGGGCTGCTGCCTTGGGGGCGAATCACGAGCGAGAACGGTTCCTCCTCGCCGATGGCCAAAGGCAGAATATACGTATCGCCATGGGACCGGATTTGATTCCATAGCGGTTGAATTTTTCCCGCATCGAGCCGCTTCCGTTCCCCGGCCATGTCGCCTTCCAAGGCGGCATGGGCAATTTGCGCCATACAGGCGATAAGTTTGATCAGCTTGGCATTTAAACGCACGTGTTCAGTCTGTTGGGCCATCTGGGCTTCCGAGAGTTCTTGTTGGCGGGCTTCCAACGTGGCGTTGGCCGCCACCGGGCTTTCCGGCTCCAAGGCCAAAATGTTCTGGTTTTGGGCCAACAACTTCTCCAAAGGCGTGCGCCGGTTGCGCAGCAAAGAATAATAGGGATTTACCAAATCCTCATGGGTGAGCTTGGGTTGTATCGAAATATACGTAATGTTGTGCTGCTTCAAATTTTGCAGTACCGCCTGGGTGTGAAAACCACCGGTAACCAAGACCGCCAAACCGGTTTGATAATCACCCATGCGGGCCAAGGTGTTTTCCACAAACACCGAACTGCGGGTATCGGCCAGTTCATAAAAACGTCCGACTTTTTCCAAAAATTTATCCAATTCAAAAATATCCGCCTCCACACCCAAATCGTTGCCGTGGTTGTACTGCCTGACAAATTCTAAAAATCCGGCAACGCGGAACATTTGGGGGGCGCGGCGGTACTCGTAGAGTTCGGCAGGTTTGACGGATATGTTCAACAGCCGTTCCATGATGTCCAGACGATATGCCCAGGCGTCGAGTTCACGTTCGGTGCGGTTGGCGTACATGGTCTCGCGGACCGCTCTTTCCAAAGCTTCCAATTCCTCGTTGAGCGCGTCAGGGTTGATTTCCGATGTTTGGCCGCTTACCTTGGTTACATAGCGGCTTACGTTGGGGTAAGCTGCCAGAGCCAAACCGTGCCGTTGGGCGGCGCCGCCAAGGTATGCCGCGTACTTCAAAAGCGGAATCTCGCCTTCGCGCACTGCCAGCTTTTGATCATCCAGGGCCAGCAAGGCCGCCCCATAGATCCCTCCGCGGATCTCCTTGAGCATTTCCCGCAGATCGTAAAGATAGCCCTGGCTCTCGTCATTTAAAAACTCGCCGACTACTTGGCGGCTGGCCGTGTAAAGTTCCGCTTTTTCAATTCCGTCGAGCAACAACGGGACCCGTGAAGACGCCGCGGCCCATTCGGCGCCGGTCAACTTACCCTGCTTGAGGAAATATTCTCCAACCGCTTGTTGCACGCGGGGTTGCTTGGCCAGGTTGCTCAACTGCGCCACGTTCAGGGGACCAGACGCACCTTCAATGGTTACCAGTTTCAAGTTTTGTTCCGCCACCAGCGCGCTGATGATCCGGGCAATGTTGGTCTGAACTTCGAAATTGCAATGGAGGTCTTGGATATGAACCACTAATTGGTTGCCGCCTTGGTAGGCTGCCTGCACCGTGCCCAAGCCCCGAGGGATATTGAGCGGCCGATGGTTGAAGATGATCGCGTTTCCTGCCGGATAGGAAGTGCCTTCAAAAGCCCAGGTTAGGTAAGGAAATATAAAGGTTACGCTGACAAACAAGGAAATAATTTTAGAAATCATGCGGCGCTGATTTTTATTCCGGCAAGCCAAAAACCGGAGACCGCTTAGGCGTTTTACCTGTCGTCTCAGCGCAAGCATCATTCAAATCCTCGTAAGAAATTGATCATCCCGGAGCATGCTCCAGAGCACATTCCAGTTCAAGGGAACCTCGGGTTCCTGACGCAAACAACGAGGCGTCTTGCTTTCCTGCATGCTTTAGGCGGGGTGCCATCCCCGAACCCCAAGCTGCATATGCCATGCTGAGGCGGACATCTTGCCCCAAACTTCTTTGTTTTCTTCCTGACGCAGACGACACCGATAAAGCAAAGGCATAAAATTCGATCTTTATCAATTTTCAGTAAGTATACCATCAACTTTATCTTTTTCAAAATATCGGAAATATAAATTCCTTGTAAATAAAGATTATTATTAAATATGTTTCAAAAAGAAACGAAGCGGTTTGATGATAATTACATTCATCTGATCTGAACAAAAAAACAGCCCAGGAAAACGTTCTTTTCCCAGGCTGTTGCAAATTAAGTAAATTATTTTCTATGGCTTTCTTCCTATTATAATTAGGAATAAAATATTTTGAGCACACTATCCGGCCGCACCAATATCCGCCTCCAGTTTACGTAAAATGCCGTTATCATCCAATCCCTGCTGCACGATCTCGTCCGCGCGTTTCTGCGATGAAGCATTGGAATAAATACGCAATTGCGGCGCATTGCCTGAGGGACGGATATGCACCACATCGCCTTGCGAAAAGCCAATCCGGATACCGTCAATGACATTAATGGTCGCAATATCCCCGAAACCCAATGCCTTCGTGAAATATCGGTTTTCCAGCAAATTTTTGACAGCCCAAATATCGCCGGGTTTTTGCCAAAATTTTTCCCAGCCTAACGCGGGAGCGGTTTCAGACATTTCAAGCGTATGGCCATCCGCCAGGCGACAGAGGGCATGCCCGGGCTTAAACTCCACTTGGGTGATTTGCGCCCCGGCCGGCTTCAAGCCGTCCATGAGGGCCCGACTCACGCCCACCGGAAAATTATCCAGCAAGCCGGCTTGTGTATAGCGTTTGGGCAGTTGACCAAAGGCAGCGCTGAGACTGCCGTGCCTTACGCCTGCACCCAGCGCGCAAAGAATCGGCAGCAGGGCATCGCGCGTCGGCAACGGGTACAAGCTTTTTCCGAAGAGCGTTAGCTCCGTGGCCGTCAGAAACCCTCCGTTGGCTTCCCAGCCCACCACCGGCATTTTTCCATCAGCAACGGCTTGGTTCATGGCTGCAATGACATAGGGGGAACCAATACGGGTTTGCATCATGAAAATATGCTTCTGCTGCAGGAAGATCACCACGGCGTCGTTGGCGCTGATGGGAACGACCGCCGCCTGCACCCCTAAAAACTGGGCCGCAATGGCCCCCAAAGCATCCCCGGGGTTGAAAACACCGTTTTCATCGACTACAAAAGGCCGGTCGCTGTCCCCGTCGGTTGAGACAATCGCAAAGGGCGCATGCTTGCGCGCCAGGCGAACAAAATTCTCCCGTGTTTCGGCAGTGACGTTTTCCGTGTCCTTGGCCACAAAATAATCCGTACGCCCTTCCAGGACAAGGTCAGCCCCCAAAGCTTGCAGGACGCGGGCCGCCAAATCGCGCCCCACGGCCGAATGTTGTTCCAAAACGATTTTGCGGCCTTGCAGAAAGTCCGCGGGAAACACATCCAAATAACGGCGGACGTAAGCTTCTTCGGCTTCAGGATTCACCGGCGGCAAGTCAGGTTGTTGCCCAGGACGGAAAAAACCCGCGGCATCAAAGCGCTCATCGCCGGAGGCATCCCGGGACCGAAACTCAGCCACCGCTGCGAGGATTCCCGCCTCGTCGCTTTTGAGAACCTCCCCGTCCGGTTTATTGAATTTGATGCCGTTGCGGTCGTCCGGGATGTGACTGCCGGTGACCATAATGCTCGCGCGACGGTGCCGGAATCCCTGGCAAGCCAAGGCCGGTGAAGGAATATGGCCGCAGTAATCAACCCGGCACCCGGCATCGAGAACAGCGCGCACCACAGCCTTTAATATTCGCTCCGTGGAGGCGCGCAAATCGCCTGCCAAACTGACCGTATTCCCCGTCCGGATGCTCCCGGCCCTGATTAACGCCTCCAAAAACCCGCGGACATTGACATGGTATTCCCGGTCCGTCATGTCCTCAACCAAGCCCCGCAAACCGCTGGTGCCGAAACTCAACATAACAAACACGCCTCCTCAACGCCGCGACCACGGCTGCCGCGGGATGGTAATTTCGAATAAAACCAAACAACAGTTATAGAAAAGCCCGAAGCGGGGTGGCACCGCTCCGGGCTTTTCTATAACTGTTGTCCAAACTGCCGGTACCTGAAAGCGAATCCGATTCCCGGGGCATACACGGTCGTCTC
>JAAXVQ010000428.1 GCA_013335425.1 Candidatus Firestoneibacteriota bacterium
TAGTTACTTTTTTGTATTTTCTTTAAATTTAAGTATTATTTTGTATTTTTGTAAGAACAAGAGAACTACCGGCCGGAAAGTAAAAACTTGAGTTTTGCAAGTAACCTTCCCCTCCCCAGGACTTGGAGGGAGGGGCCTGGGGAGGGGAAAAACCGTAAGGGCGTATGGCCATACGCCCCTACGGTCTGTTTTAAATCTATTTTTGAGAAATCGTTAAGCCTTCGTCCAAGGCTTCAAGAATGTCGTCGCTGTGTTCCAAGCCGATGGAAAGACGGACCAAATCGGGCGTCAAGCCGCTCTCGCGCTGCTGGGCTTCGCTCAATTGCGAATGCGAGGTCGAAGCCGGATGCAGGATCAGGCTCTTGGCGTCTCCGACATTGGCCAAGTGCGAGAACAATTGAATGTTATCGATGAGCTTCACAGCCTTTTCATAACCGCCCTTAATGCCGAACACCACCATGCCGCCGTAGCCCCGTTTCAAATACTTCTTGGCAACGGCATGCGCCGGATCCGAAGGCAGACCGGGATAACGGACCCAATCCACACGTTTATCTTTTTTCAAAAATTCCGCGACCTTAAGCGCGTTCTCCGAATGCCTAACGATGCGCAACGGCAGAGTCTCGGCGCCCTGGATGAAAATCCAGGCATTGTCCGGAGAAATGGCGGCCCCTAAGTTGCGCAAGGGGACCGTCCGCAGGCGCAGGGCATAGGCAATCGGCGCCAGAGGCGCAGGCAGATCGTGCGCCCATTTCAAGCCATGGTAATTCGGATCCGGCTCGTTAAAGAGAGGGAACTTCTCGCTCTTCCAATTGAACTTGCCCGAGTCGGTCACAATCCCGCCGATGGCTGACCCATGCCCGCCGATCCATTTGGTCAAAGAGTTGATGACGATGTCCGCGCCGTGTTCAATGGTCTGCAGCAGATAGGGCGTGGTGAAGGTGGCGTCCACCACCAAGGGCAGGCCGTGGGCATGGGCGATCTTGGCCACTTCGGCCACGTCCGTGAAATCCAACACCGGATTGCCGATGGTTTCGATGAAAATGAGTTTGGTCTTGGGAGTAATGGCTTTTTCGAAGTTCTTCGGATCTTTGGGGTCCACAAATTTGGTGGTGATCCCGAACTGCGGCAGGATGGCGTCGAACATGGTGTACGTGCCGCCGTAGAGGTTGTTGGCGGCTACGATCTCGTCGCCCTGCCGGGCGATGTTGATGATGGCGTAATGGATGGCGCTGGTCCCTGAAGCCAGGGCCACGGAAGCGGCTCCGCCCTCCAGGGCCGCTATCCGCTGTTCAAGCACGTCCGTGGTCGGGTTCATCAAGCGGGTGTAGATATTGCCCAACTCTTTGAGCCCGAACAGATTGGCCGCGTGCTCGGTGCTTTTAAAGACAAACGAACTCGTGCGTTCCACGGCCACGCCCCGTGACAAGGTTGTGGGGTTTACGGTTTGTCCGGCGTGCAAGCTCAAGGTTTCAAAACGATATTTTTTTTCCGACATGACTGCGCTCCTTTAATTTTTTCTTGCCCCAGCCGTGTCGGCTGCGGAACAGGTTATTGCCGGTGCAGATAAAAGCCAATACTCTGCAATTAAGCCGTGATGCCTTCAAACAGAATGCTCGAGAGGTAACGCTCGCCTGCATCCGGCAGTACCACCACGATCAATTTGTCCTGATTTTCCGGACGGGACGCCTGCTGAATCGCCGCAAAGGTCGCTGCGCCGGAAGAAATCCCCACCGTGATGCCTTCCTCTTTATGCAACCGCCGCGCGGTTTCAATGGCTTCGTCATTGGACACAAGCGCGATTTCGTCCACCAAGCTCAAATCCAAAACATCGGGCTTAAAACCCGCGCCGATTCCCTGGATCTTGTGCGGACCCGGCTTCGGAGCCTCGCCCTTGCGGATGGCGGTAAGCACCGGCGAGTGCACGGGTTCCACGGCCACGGAATGAATGGCCTTGCCCTTGGACTGCTTGATGTAGCGGCTCACGCCCGTAATCGTTCCGCCCGTGCCCACGCCGGAAACAAAAATGTCGATTTTCCCGTCCGTGTCGTTCCAAATTTCCGGGCCCGTGGTCTGAAAGTGAATTTCCGGGTTGGCCGGATTCTTAAACTGCTGGGGCAGAAAATATTTTTTCGGATCCTCGGCCGCGATTTCTTCGGCTTTGGCAATGGCACCGGGCATGCCCTTGGCGCCTTCGGTCAGGATCAACTCGGCGCCAAAAGCCTTGAGCATGCGCCGGCGCTCCAGGGACATGGTCTCGGGCATGGTCAAAATCAACGGGTACTGGCGGGCCGCGGCCACAAACGCCAGGGCAATGCCCGTATTCCCG
>JAAXVQ010000079.1:0-1650 GCA_013335425.1 Candidatus Firestoneibacteriota bacterium
TGCGCAGCACGTCCAGACCCGCGATCCGCCCGGCGTCTTTGGTGGCCTGGCGCTGAGAGTCGTTGAAATACGCCGGCACCGTGATGACCGCCTCGGTGACTTTTTCTCCCAGGTAGCTCTCGGCATCCGCCTTGAGCTTTTGCAGGATCATGGCCGAGACCTCCGGGGGGGCGAACTCCTCCCCGTGGGCGATGACCCGCACGTCGCCGTTTCCCGCCGCTTTGGTTTTATAGGGCACGCGCCTCTCCTCGGCCACGACTTCCTCATGCCGCCGTCCCATGAAGCGCTTAATGGAAAACACGGTGTTCTCCGGATTGGTCACGGCTTGGCGCTTGGCCGTCTGTCCCACCAGCCGTTCGCCGCTTTTGGTGAACCCCACCACCGAGGGGGTGGTCCGCCCGCCTTCGGCGTTGGGGATCACCACCGGTTCACCGCCCTGCATGACGGCCATGCAGGAGTTGGTCGTTCCCAAATCAATACCGATCACCTTGCTCATATGCTTAAATTCCTTTCCGGATTCAAATGAAGTCGCACTCGCGGGAGTAACTAAGCGTGCTTGGCCACTTTCACCATGGCCGGACGGACAACTTTGCCGTTGAGCAGATAGCCTTTTTGCAAAATCCCCACCACGGTATCGTCGGGAACGCTGGTATCCTCCACGCGTTGCAGGGCCTGATGGATGGAAGGATCGAACGGACAGGGCGCCTTGTCAATGGCCGTAACCCCGGTCTTGGCCAAGGCTTGCTGCAACTGGCGCTGAATGATGTTGATGCCGTCGAGGATCTTGCTTACATCGTGGCTCTCATGCGAAAACGTCAGGGTGCGCTCCAAGTTGTCAATGACCGGCAGGATCTCACGTAAAATGTCTTCCCCGGCATAGCGCAATTGCTCCAAGCGTTCCCGGGAAACGCGTTTTTTAAAATTCTCCAGTTCCGCCAGGGCGCGCAGATAACGGTCATAATTCGAGTTGGCTTTTTCGTCCAATTCCTTGATCGCCGTTTTCAAAGACGCGATTTCATCGGACGTGGCCGGTCCGCCGGCAACCGGAGCGTCCGGTTCGTCGTCAAACGCTTTGGTAGGATCCGCATGCCCGCCGAAAGCGGGCGCGGTCTGGCCGTTTGCGGCCGGATGCGCGGTTTCCGCAGAGCCATGGCCGCTCTCGGAAGCCTGCTTTTTTGCCGGATCATCGCCAAATTGATCAAACCACATCGCTTTGCCACCACCCTCTGAGATTAAACTGATATCATACAATAAAAGCCCAAGCTTGTAAACGCTTCACCCGTATTTCCCCAAACCCGGACCTAGGAACCGCCGGTCTTAGTCCCCGGCGCGGGGCGTAGAATCGAAGCCAGCGTATCTGCGGTCTGCACCAGCAGCGGAATCACGCGCCGGTACTCCATGCGCACCGGGCCGATCACGCCCAAATGGGCTTCCCGCCCGCCCTGCAGGTGCAGTCCCACCGTCAGGTAGGAAAGCGGCGGCAGGCCTTTCTCGGACTCTTCCCCGATCACCACGCGCAGCCCGTTGCGCTCGATGCCGGGTGCCTCCAAGGAATGCACCAACTCGCGGCGATGATCGAGCAGACCCACGAGATGCCGGATCAAGTCGACATCTTGAAACTCCGGCTGGGCGATCAGGTTGGAGGTGCCT
>JAAXVQ010000079.1:1660-8028 GCA_013335425.1 Candidatus Firestoneibacteriota bacterium
ACGGTCAGAGCCCGGCGGACGAGTTGGGCCAAGCGTTGATCCAGGCCCGGCCACTCAGCCGCAGCCAGGGCGGCCAAGGCCGCAGGGCCCAATCCCCGGCCGTGCTCGTTGACCAAATCCATAGCGCGTGCCATCACTTCCGCGCTGACACTTTCGTGAAATTCGAAAGCATGATGGATTTCATGCCGGTAACTGGTGTGCGCCATGAGCAGCAATTTGTTTTTTGACAAACGGGCCAGTTCCACCCGGACCAGCTGCTCCGCCGGTGAATCGGCCACCCAGGAAACCGCCAACAAATTCGAAACCGCGGCCAAAACCGTGGCCGTCAATTTCATGAGATGATCCACGTCCACGACACGCTGTTGCAATTCCAAACGCAAACGCCGGATCTCCGGAGTTTCGGTGCCGGAGGCGGGGAGCAGTTTTTCCACAAAAATCCGGTAGGCTTTGACCGTAGGGCTTTTCCCGGCCGAGGCGTAAAGGTGGGACAAAAAGCCGGCTTCTTCCAGCCGCGCCATGCTGTGCCGCACGGTCGCGGAGCTGCAACCCAGCGGAAAGTGCGCGCATAACTGGCTGGAACTTACCGGTTCCGCAGTCAAAATATGACGCTCAATGATGGCCGCCAGAACCGCCCAATCGCGCTCGCTCAATCCGGCGGCGGGAAATAAATCACGAAAACGGTGCACGTGCGTGAGCTCCTTCATGGTCGAAATCAAACTTAGGGCCGCCCGGCACCGGGGATCGAACCGGTCCCGCGCAGGGAACGCCCGGAGGCGTTCTCCATAAATTATCGCCCCTGCTCTCGTCGACAGGGTTGGCATGGACGCAGGGGTGGGATTCCGGTCGGTCAACGACTGGCGTAAAGCTGGTAATCCACTTCGGGGAAAATATTGTCGAGGTACTCAATTTGAGCCAGCCAATCCAAATCCAAGCGGTCTTCCACCAGATTGTAGTAAAGCCGCGTGAACCGCTCAATATGATCCCGCGTGCGCTTGACCGCATACTCCACCATGGTGCCGGTTTTCATGATGAACGCCCAATCCGAACTCTGCGCCAAGAGCACCTCGCGGGCCGCCTGATTGAGGGCCCGGCGTTGCAGCGAAGAAGGCTCGCGAAAACGGTCCGCCAACTCCACCATGCGGTCCGCGGACTTATGCAGATGCCGGTACACCCAATCATTGGGCTGGGCCAGCCATTGCTCGTTGTAGCCTTTGTAACCCCAAGACGAGGCCGAGGGTTCCACCACCTGCAGGGTCGGGTTCTCCGATAAATACTCCGGCGCCGTAATGGGGCGGACCTCGTTTTGATCAAAGTGCATTTTGCGGAATAAAAACTCCAGAAACTGCGGGCCTTCGTACCACCAATGCCCGTAGAGTTCGGCGTCGTAGGGGGAGACGATGACCGGCTTTTTCTGCCCCATGATTTCAAAAAGATACTTGGTCTGCTGCTGCCGGTTGAACAAGAAGTTCCCGGCATGACTGGCCGCCATTTCCCGCGCCTTCCAGGGGTCGTAGGGCTCCTTATGGTTGCCCGTGCCGGTGATGGCGTAATATTTGATGCCCGTGGGAATACGGATGCCGTCGGAATGGATGTAGGGTTTGATGTATTCGAAATCCAGATCAAAACCGATGTCGCGGTAAAACTCGCGGTAGTTGTAATCCCCCGGGTAGCCCTCGATGGCGCTCCACACCTGTTTGGAGGACTCCACATCGCGCCCAAACGCGGCCACACCCGTACGCGTGTACACCGGGGCGTAGATGCCGTACTTGGGGCGCGGCTGGCCGTAAAAAATACCGTGCGAGTCCACGTAGAAAAAACGAATTCCCTGCTCGCGCAGCAGCTCGTCCACACCGGGTTCATAGCCGCACTCCGCCAGCCAAATGCCGCGGGGCGCCACGCCCAAATACTTCTTATGCGTCTGCACGCCCATGGCGATCTGGACGCGCATGGCGTTTTTATTGAGCATCAGCGGCAAAAAGCCGTGGGTGGCGCCGCAGGTGATGATCTCGAGGCTGCCCAAGTCCTGGAATTTGCGGAAGGCGTTGGCCAGGTTGCGGTGGTATTTTTCCTCAAAAAGCCAGCGGCAACGTTTGAAATGGTCGCGATAGAGCATGGCCGTGCCGTTGAACTGCGGCTGCCAGCGGGTCCGCTCCACCTCTTTTTCGGAAAGTTCAATCAACTGCTCGATATGGCTCAAATAACGTTCCTGCAAAAGCGGGTCGGCGAACATGGAAAGCAGCGTGGGGGTCAACGACATGGTGAAGCGGAAACGCACGCCGTCCTCGGTCAGACGCTCGCACATTTCAATGATGGGAAGGTAAGTCTCGGTGTTGGCTTCGTAGAGCCAGTCTTCTTCGAGGAATTCCGGGTGTTCGGGATGACGTACGTAGGGCAAGTGCGCATGCAGGACCATCATCAAATTGCCGTATTCCGCCATGTTCACTCCTTAGCGTCGTTGTCCGTTATTCTGTACGTTTTTCCACAACAGGAGTCACCTGGCGTTCATGCACACCGTTGGAACTGATGGCCTTTACCGGAATAACCTGTTTCCCGTCGGGCAACGAGTAACGCACCGAAAAAGTGCCGTCGGGGTTCAGCCGCGCAGGTTTGCCTTGAATCGTGACTTTGGCGTCGGGTTCGGTGGCGCCATAAACGATCAGTTCGGTATTGACCACGAGCCAAAAATCATCCGCCCCTTTTTCCGGCACCCGGCTTCCGCCCGAAGCCATGGAGCTGATGCCGCCGGACGTGACGTCCGCGTGCACGCGTTTGAGCATGTATTTGACCATGGCTTCCGAAGAACGCCCGAATTCATCGGCTCCGGCCGCTTTGTACAGGCGGTCAAACGTCTCGTCCACCACCATCCATTCCTCGTCAATAACCGTGGAAATGGCATCCCGCGGCGTGGTCACCACATTGGAACGCGCCAGCATCACGAAGGTGCCGTCGGGGTGGAGCAACCCCAGATCCACGCAATAGGCATGGTCCGCGGCCCAGACGTTCAAGTACCAGTTGTTGGATTCTTCGCTGACCTGAATGTCCATGAAACGGTTGGCGTTTTGACCGTTAAAGGCGACGCCGGTGACGTCGTAGACGCGCAGGATCAGCTTGACCTGGCCGCCGGAAATTTCGGTGATGACTTCCGCTTGTTTTTCAGAAGTAAGATCCCAGTAGGTGAAGCACCAGTAGGGGTCCCGGATCATGAGCACAATCCGGTTCTCGCTGTAACGATCCTGCCAATAGCCGGGTTGGGGAATCGGCGCGGTGGTCGCGGCCGGAGCTGCGGCAAAATCAGGCGCATAAGGAATCCGGGTTGAAGCCGCTAGGGATTCCGCCCCGAGGGGTTGGGCGGCAGTCTCCACACCGGCCTTTTTGCGGACGGATTTGACCGCCGCTTTTTTCACAACGGCTTTTTTCAAAACCGTTTTAGGCGCAGGTGTCTTTTCAGCCTTTTTTTTCAAGGCTTTTTCAACAACTTTTTTCTCGGGTTTTTTTTTCTCCATGGAGACGCCCCCTCCCACCGACTTAGTCGATTGGGGATTGGTTGTTCAATATCACTAACGGTCGTTCCAGAAAATTCTTTAATTTTACTGAATTATTTCCTTCAGCTCTTTTCCGGGACGAAATTTCGGCGCACGTTTGGCCGCCACTTGAACTGACTCTCCGGTTTTCGGATTGCGGGCCAAGCGTGCCTTTTTCTCTTTGACGATGAACGTTCCCAAACCCGCCACCGAAACTTTCTTTCCTTCTTTCAAAGCATTTTGAATGGTGGAAATAAGTTTATCCAGCATTTTTTCAATTTCACGTTTGGGAAGGCCCAAGCCTTCAGCAACTTTATCGATAAGTTCAACTTTGGTCATGCAATACCTCCTGATAAAATGAATCTTGCAGTTTTTTTGTAAAGTACCACACGGAAATAATCCCGTCAAGATCAAATTCAAAAAAACGGTTCAAAACAAAATACTTTCGGGCAACTTTACTTTTTCGTATTTCCGGCTTTTTGCAAGATTCGTACATACTCTTGACCCCAATAAGGTCTTTCAAGATCGGTCAATTTTCGGATTTTTTTCTTTGCAGATCGGAGTTCTCGGCCCAGAAACTTCAACCGCAGCATGACTTTTTCTCTATTTGCTTAAAAATCTGCAAAGAAACAAGTTCTATTTTGAAAAACAGCAAATGTGTTTTTACGCTTTCGAATGAATTTGCGTTGATATTTTAATTCTCACATGCCCAATTTCGAAAAACAATTTACCGCCAAAACACCCAAAACGTCGACGACAATTACTTTTATCGAAACGCTTGTCTGAATGTCCGGGCCGTAAACTCGGTTTGAAGTTTAAACCAATTCGCGAAAAACGCAATTGGACAGGAGCATGCCCCGGGGCGTCAGGCGGTAGTGCGTGGAGGTTTCTTCCACCAATCCTTGACCCCGGCTTTTTCGCAGCGCGGTTTGAAAACGCCGACCATGCGGCCCTTGTTGCACCCGGTGCTTGCGGATCCCGCGGGTTTGACGCAACCCCAGCATGAGGCGCTCCCCGGACTTTTTTTCCCCCACAAGGTGTTCGAAACCCGCTTCCGCCGTTCCGGTGGTTTCCATGGCTTGGCAGTACGCGCCCGGGTCTGCCAGGTTCCAGCTCCGTCGTCCCCGGAGGAACGAATGGGCCGAAGACCCCAGCCCCCAATAAGGTTGGTATTCCCAATAGATCCGGTTGTGCCGGCAAGCTCGTCCCGGCAGAGCGAAATTGGAAAGTTCATATTGCCGATACCCCAGCTCCGCCAGCCGCTGTTGCCCGGCAAGATACATATCCGCGCCCTCATCTTCGTCGGGTTGCGGCAATTCTCCGGTTTCCACCCGCCGGGCCAAAGGCGTGCCGGGTTCCAAGGTCAGATTGTAAAGAGAAACATGTTCCGGGTGCCAGGTCAGCAAGCGCTCCAAATCCTCGGCAAAGGCGTTCCGGGTCTGCCCGGGCAGACCGTAGATAAGATCACATGAAATATTTTCAAATCCGGCTGCCCGCGCCTGAGTGAGCAACGCTTGCGCGGCTGCGGCATTATGCCGTCTTCCCAACAGGGCCAAATTTTCGTCGCACGTACTCTGAACCCCCACGGAAATCCGGTTGAAGCCCATGGCTTTCCAGGCCCGCAAACGGGCGGGGTTGGCCGTGGCCGGATTGACCTCCAGGGAAATTTCCGCACGGGAAGACAAGACCGCGCAGCGGGTAAATTCGTTCATTAAAGCCTGCAAATGGCGCGGCTGGAAAAGCGAAGGCGTGCCCCCGCCGAAATAAACCGTGTCCAACGGCCCATGCACGCGCGCGCCGATTTCCCGCACCAGGGCGCGGGTGTAACGGTCCAACCAAGCGGCGCCGGGCAGAGGTAAAGAGGCGAAATCGCAATAGTTGCATTTGGAAAGACAGAAAGGCAGATGCAGGTAAGCGCCGCGCCGCGTGGACACGTTTTAACGCACAACCCGCCAACGGTCAAAGGGCCAATAAACCACCCAGGCTTTGCCTTTAATCAACTTTCTCGGCAAAAACCCCCAGAAGCGGGAATCCTTGGAAAAATCCCGATTGTCTCCCATCATGAAAAACGCGTCCGCCGGCACGGTGACCGGTCCATAGAAATCGCGGGGATTCCCGCTCTCCGGCGGCAGCACCGCCAAGTCCCGGTGCAGCACGTCCGGTTCGTCCTGAAGGCGGCCGTTGACGTAAACTTGCTTGGCCTTCACCTCGATCACATCGCCGGGCAAGCCGATGCAACGCTTGATGAAATCGCGGCTGGGATCTTCCGGGTATTGAAAGACGATCACGTCGCCGCGTTGAGGATCGCGCAGGGCCAAAAAAGCTTTCCCGGTCCCCGGGATCCGGGTGCCGTAAATGAATTTGTTGACCAACAAATGATCGCCGATTAAAAGCGTGTTCTCCATGGATGCGGAAGGAATTTTAAAAGCCTGCACGCCGAAAGTCCGGATCACAAAGGCCAGCATGATGGCCACCATGCCCGAATCCACATACTCAAGAACCATATTATTCTTGGCCACTTTCAAGACATAGCGCAACAGCACCTCGGCCAGCATCAGGTGAACCAGCGAACTGGCGGCCCAGGCAACCGGCAGGATGAGCGCCAGCCCGATCAGCCCCACCGCCATCGGCAGCGCGACCGGCCTTGTAACCGGCGGCCGTGATAGCTTTGATAATGGATTCCAGTGCATCCTCGGTACCGTTCAGGACAGGGGCAAAGCCACCTTCGTCACCGACGGCTGTGCTGAGTCCGCGCTCTTTAAGTACCTTTTTCAGGGAATGGAACACTTCAGCGCCCATGCGAAGTCCCTCACGGAAACTTGTAGCACCGATGGGACGGATCATGAA
>JAAXVQ010000429.1 GCA_013335425.1 Candidatus Firestoneibacteriota bacterium
GCTTCCCGGGGCATACCCGGTCGTCTCAAACTCCCATAACGACTTCAATTTTATGTTCCTTGCCTGCAGGCAAAATCGGGATCACGTTGCCTTCAACCAAAACCCCGTTGACGCGCATGCTTTTATCGCCTTTGACCGAACGCCGCGGATTTTTCACTTCAATGTTGTACCAAGCACCCCGAAAAAACCGGCGCACGACAAAGCGCTTCCAGCCGGCGGGAATGCACGGATCCACCTGCAAACCATCGTACTGCGGACGTACACCCAAAATATATTTGGATATGGCCACAAAATTCCATGCTGCCGTGCCGGTGAGCCAGGAATTTTTCGCTTCCCCGAATTTCGGGCTCTCCTTGCCGGCAATCATTTGGCTGTAAACATACGGTTCGGTGCGGTGAATTTCCGCCATCTCGTTCTTATTGATCGGCAGGATCGCCTTGTAATACTTCATGGCCTGCTCGCCCCGGCCCAGCATGGTCTCTGCAATCATGGCCCAAGGATTGGGATGACAAAAAATCGCCGCATTTTCCTTCAGGCCTTCCGGAAAGAGCGTAACGGCCCCCACTTCATTATCCCAGCTTTTATAGGCCGGCCATAAAAGCACGATGCCGTATTTGGTGGCCAGATGTTTCTCCACGGCATTCATGGCTGATTCGGCCCGCTCACGATCCGCCGTTCCGCTTAAAACGCCCCATGATTGAGCGTTTAGGTGAATCTTCCCTTCCGCGCACGTGCGCGAACCCACGGGTTGCTGCTTCCCGGTAAAGGCGCGAACATACCACTCGCCGTCCCAGGCTTTCTGATTTATGGTTTCCTTCATCGCCTCGGCGTATTGGCGGCAGCGTCCGGCCAATCCGTCGTTGCCCAATCGCTCCAAGAGTCCGGCCAATTCGCGGGCGGCCAAGACGAACATCTGGGCCACCATGACGCTTTCCCCGCCGGGTTTGAGCGTCAGGCAATCGTTCCAGTCCGCATTGCCCATCAACGGCAGACCATGGGCCCCAAGGTGCGCCAGGGTATATTCCAGTGCGCGTTCCATGTGTTCCTGCAGAGTACCTTGGGAGCCGTCATTATAAGGCACCGACTGGGCGGCAAACTCAAAATCGCCGGTTTCACGTATGTATTCACAAACGGAGTAGATCAGCCAGAGGTGATCGTCCGAGTAACCGCCGCCGTTGCCCTTTTTGGTCAGGGGTGAGTATTGATGATGCGCACTGCCGTCCGGAAATTGGGTGGCGGCAATGTCGCAAAGGCGGGCTTTAACTTCGGCCGGAATCTGGTGGACAAAACCCAGCGTATCCTGATTGCTGTCCCTAAACCCCATGCCCCGGCCGATGCCGGATTCGTAATAGGAGGCGGAACGGGACCAATTGAAAGTGGTCCGACATTGATACTGATTCCAAACATTCACCATGGCATTGACTTGTTCGTCCGGCGTTTCCACTTGGTAATTTTGCAGATTTTTCTGCCAAAAAGCCCTGAGCTCCGTCAAGGCCGCCTCGACGTTTTTAAGCTTGCGAAACTTTTGAATCACGGGCTTTTCGTCACCCAAATCCTTGCCGACTCCCAACTGAAATACAATTTCTTGTTCTTCTCCCGGTTTCAAGCTTAAGATTACGCCGTGCGCTCCAATGGGAGACCAGCCCATGGCTTTGGAATTGGCGCAAACGCCTTGCTCAACGGAGCGGGGATTGGCTTCGGAACGGTAAGGACCCAGCCAGGTGGCGCGATCCGTGTCATAACTGGTGACCTTGGCGTTGCAGTCAAAAAAAGCGAACAGATTTTTTTCCACTCGGTACTTGGTCAAATGGTAGATGGTGCCGTTTTTATAGGTTGCCTCGCCGATGTTCAGGTTGTATTGAAAGTCCGTCATGTCATTAAAAGCATCCCAGAGACAGAACTCGGCGTAGGAAAACAAGCCTAAGTGCCTGACATTTTTTCCCAGATTCTTAATTTTAACTTTCCAAATTTCCAAATTGGCGTTCAAGGGAACGAAATAGGTGGTCTCGGTTTCAATGCCTTCATAGTGCGAGGTGATTTTCGTATAGCCCAACCCATGGCGGCACTCGTACTTGTATTTCTTAAGATCATGCTGGGTCGGCTGCCAGGATAAGGACCAGTATTTTTGGGTTTTCGCGTCGCGCAGGTACAAGTAACGGCCGGGACGGTCATAGGGCACGCTGTTATAGCGATATCGCAGAATCCGGCGTTCCCGCGGGTCGATGTGAAAACTGTAGCCGCCGGCGGTGTTGGACATTAAAGCGCAATATTGCTGGGCACCCAGGTAATTGATCCAGGGCAGCGGCGTATCGG
>JAAXVQ010000430.1 GCA_013335425.1 Candidatus Firestoneibacteriota bacterium
GAAAGGAATATACCCATCCGCCTCCAAAACCAGGTATCCCAACACCCGCTTCTCTTTATCAACCGCCAAAATCACCTGATGTTCATTCAGCGCATCTTGAATCAGCGTGGTCATATAGTATTCGCCCCAACCCACGGAGGCATTCACTTCATCCAGCTCGCGTTTGATCACGTTTTCAGGTACGGCGCGCAGCAAATCTTGGTAGCTCACGATACTTATGGTTTCCGATGTTTGTGATGCCGCTGCTTCCCGACCTCTTTTCGCCGGATTATCCGGCGCCAAACGCCTGCGGTTTTCCACCTCTGAAACCGGAGCTGCTTCCCCGACCTCAGTCTTTTTGTCCGATAATGCTTTGTCACCGCCAAAAAGCCTGGGAATGATCGTGCCTTCAAGCAAAACCAGCAGGCTTTTCTTAGTCACCTTCCCAAACTCAGGGTCCGGGAGAACATCTCCAAATTGGCGCAAATCAGGATGAAGTTCCGTGAACAGCCTAATTTTGTTTTTAGTTTCAGGAAAACGTCTGCCGATGATCTTGGCGTGCAGCGGACTTGCGACGATGATGATATCCGCCTTATTTACGGCATTGCGGTTAATGGGGGTCGATTGAAAGGAATTGATGATGTCGACCGGTATGCCTTTTTCATTAAGCAAGGTATAATATTCCGGATCAATCGCCTTGCCTTTCAGGCGAATAACCCTCGTTAAAATACCGCCCGAATCGATAGAGACATTATTTTTTCCCTGTTCCCGCGTTTGATGGGCCGACAAAATATGCGCGACTGCGCTGCGGTTCTTATTGGCCGTACAAACAAAGTACAACGACACAGGTTCATCATTTTTAATTTTTTGTAAAACCTGCGTGACCAACGCGTCCGGCTGCACAGCAGGAGCAATTGCATTTAATCTTGGCTTAAACGCCTCTCTGGTTACCGTTCTTTTCCCTGGGAAATTTTCCTGGAACCAAGCGCTAAATCTTGAACGAGCGGAAACGGAACCCGGCTCTTTTTCCATGAGCTTGGGCACTTCAAAAACCGTTCTGGCGCTTCCGGATTTCCCGTATAAAATCTTGTGCTTTCGACCCAGGACTTCAATAAAACCGTTGGCACCGACGTTGTATACCGACAACTCGCGTATCTGACCGCTGCCTTGCGCATATTCCATGGCCGAGTCAAAAAGCATTCCGCCTATGCCTTGGCCTTGTAATGCCTTGGAAACGGCGATCGAAGAAATGTAGCCTTCCTCATCCATGACGAGGTATCCGGCCAAATGCAGCTTGGAATCCAGCGCCAATAGAACCGTACGGTTAAAAAATCCCTTGTCGATGGAAGTAACCCTTTCATCCTTCCAACCAAGGCTCAGGTTAATCTCGCGCGCTTGACTTTCGATCAGCTTAGCCGCTGCGGCGTCACGCGCCAGTTCTGCATAGGTAAAAACTATAATGTCTCTCGGCGCAGACGCAAACGAACCGCCTGATTTGGGCCCCAAAGTCCAAACTTGAAAAGACCGAAACCTGGTGATGAAAAACTTCAAAACCTTAAGCCCGCCGGAAATAGCGGCCTCAGCCTCTGTCCGCAGGGGATGACGGGCCCACCCAACGCCATTGACCCAGGCATGAATAAAATAAGAAACCGGGAGTACAACCCAGAACGGCGCCATATGGGCGGAAAAAATCACAGAAAAAATCTTTCCGGCAGCCAGCAGATTGCTTTTCCACTCGGCTTTGCTCTGGGGAGCGCCGCGGACCGCATGCACGCCCAAGAAAAACACCGACCAAAGCCCCAGGCTGGTCCAATGCGCCCAATCCAGCAGGTTCGGCCAAGTGCCGGGATTAAGCAGTTGCGTCTGTGCCAAGGAAACGGTGTTTCCATTGAAAACCTGATTTCCCAACACCGACAGAACCCCGGTATCTCCGGTGATAAAGAAAGCGCCCAAGGACAGGGCGCCGCCGAGCAGCGCCACGAGAAATACCGTCTCCCAATTATGCGCCTGCTTCTGATAGGCTTCCCAAGCGGAACGCTCACCCGTCAGTTTTTCTCGGTTGATTTCCAATCGACGCTGCGCCAAGGACTCTCCCCGCAACGTCAAAGCCGCGATAAAAGATTGCAGCGCGAGACCCAGGCTGAAATAAACTCGGAACCAAAAATAAGAGGCACCCCGGCCCGGTTTGGCAATCTCGGGTTCCGACACTGAAACCTTTATGGAACCCAATTCCGTCCTTAAAGGCTCAAAAACCACATCGTCGTCTAAGAACGCCCGATAGGCGTCAATGATGTCTTGGGGATTACTAAAAGCTTTTTTAAACAACTTCCCCA
>JAAXVQ010000080.1:0-4717 GCA_013335425.1 Candidatus Firestoneibacteriota bacterium
TACGGTTTCCAGTCGTGAGGATAGCGGCGCCGGTACGTTGCGCCAAGCCCTGGCTACGGCGGGCAGCGGAGACATCATTAATTTTGCCATCGGCGGCAATGCCAATTCCATTACCGTGTACTCACCGTTAAACGTCACCGTGCCTTGTTTTGTTCAAGGCGACGGTACGCAGGTGATCGGCGCGATCAACACCAGCACCAATGTTTTCAATGTGACCGCGTCCAATGTTACTTTTTATCAAGTCGCGGTTGTGCACGGGTACAACGGAGTCTATGTGCAAAATTGTTCGGGCACGATCTTCCGGGGCTGCCGCATTGGGACGGATTGGAGCGACAGCTCGGGGAGAGGTTGCGCCTCGGCCGGTATCCGGGCCACGGGCGCGACAGGCATGTTGGTCGGGTTCTCTTCGGCGGAGAAAAACACCATTTCCGGCAACAACGGCGCCACGGGAATTATCTTGGAGGGCGGCAGCCACGGGAACACCATCACCTGCGCCTACATCGGCACCAACACCGGCGGGACGGCCGCGCTGGGTAATGCCACGGGTGTTCTGATCAACGGTGGTTCCTGGGGCAATTTCATCGGTGGCAACCGCGCCACGGGCTACGGCAACATCATTTCCGGGAACAGTTCGTACGGCGTCCAAATCAATGCTACGGGCGGGGCCTCCTCCGGCAACACCCTGGCCGGAAACATCATGGGGTGGAACAACCTCACCAGTGCGGCGTTGAACAATACCATGGGCGATATCTATGTCCTGCAATCGCCCTCCAATGCCGTCGGACATCCTGTCAGCGGGTGGGACAACGTGCTGGCCGGGATGGGAGTCCTGCTGACCCAGGCGGACAACACCGTGGTTCAGAACAACTTGATCGGGATCAACGCGGGGAGCGTTACGGCCCCCAACGTGAACGACAACGGGATTTCGACGCTCAATTGCACCGGCTGCCTTATCGGCGGCGCCTCGGCCTCGGCCCGCAATGTGATCTCCGGGTACTCCACCTCGAATTGGGCGGGGCTCTACATGAGCGGCGGTGCGGGGAATACGGTGGCAGGCAACTATATCGGCACGGACGTGGCGGGCAATTCCGCGGCGGCCAATTACATAGGATTATACCTGTACAACATTGTCGATACCTTGGTTACGAAAAACACCCTTTCGGGGAATAGTTACGCGGGATTTTTTTTAAGCGCCACGCAGAACACCACGTGTTCGGGCAATCAGGTGGGAACCAATGCAACCGGGACTTGGGCCGTGCACAATAATTGGGGGATTCTGGTTCCGGCGAGCACGATCTGTGCGAACTTGCAGGTGGGTTCCTCGCTGCCCGCGGACCGCAACCTCATTGCCGGAAACACCACCGGTCTCTACCTTACGGTGGCGAACAACGCCGTCATCCAGGGGAACTACTTCAGTTCCAACGCCGCCGGCACGGCCGCCATTCTCAATACGTCGCGCGACTTGACTTCGTACGGGAACGGGTGCTTGATCGGTGGTGCTTCGGCGGGGCAGGGAAATGTACTCCCCAATGGAATCACGATTTACGGGATGGGCAATACCCTTGTGGGCAACTACATAGGCGTGTTGCCCAATTTGGCCGACGGGGGCGCGGCGCCTCCCCAGGGCATTTTAATGCCCAACGCTGCCGCCTCCAACAACTGGATCGGCCAGCAGGGCGGCCCCGGCAATTTGGTGGCCAATGCAGGCATGGGGGTTTACCTGAACGCCGCCACGGGCGTACTCATGTATGCCAACACCATTTGTGCCTGTTCCAGCAACCCGATCTATTTAGGGAACAATGCCAATGCCGGCAAAGCCGCGCCGGTGATCACCGCGGCTACCGCATCCTTGGTTTCGGGCACGTCGTCCCCCAATGACTATGTCGAGGTCTTCACGGCCGAACCCGCAGTTGGCAATGGCGGCAGCCTAAGTCGTTTGGGCGCGGTCACGGCGGATGGATTGGGGAACTGGAGTTTGAGTGTAAGCCCGGTGCCGGGCACCTATGTCACGGCGCAGGGCACCAACAGCAGCCGCAACACCTCGAACTTTTCCACCAACGTCATGGTTGCGGGTACGCCTCCCACGCCGACGAGTACACCCACGGTGACACCGTCGGTTACCCCCACCCCGACACCGACGCTGGGTTCGGGTACGCTTGTCCCCACCGCCACGGCGCAAGCCACGTTTACACCGACCGCCTCGGCGACCTCAAACGCCAACTGCGTGCTGGCGGGATTGACCGACGGCTGGGTGCGCGTTTATCCCAATCCAACCAAAGGACGTACGTATTTCCTGTTCAACCTGGACCAAGCCGCGAGCGTGGAGGTGATGGTTTACAATATGGTCGGGGAGCGCTCCGCCGTCTTTTCAGCCGCGCTGCCGGCCTGCCCCCGCCTAATCACCTGGGATTCAAGCGTGCTGGCGCCGGGCATTTACTTGGCCCAGGTCAAAGCGGGTGGGCGTAAGAAAACCATACGTTTGGCCGTGATCCGGTGAGTGAAGTGCGGGAGGTTGTGTCCTGCGTTGCACTAATAAGTTGATAAGTTGACTCCGGAACCCAATGTTTTTATTGTTCGCATTTGGCGAAATGACAAAAAGGATGATCCTTGGAGTTTGCTCGATGGATTCTGATTTTCGCATATAGACATGTAACTGGAACGGAACCAAGCTTGGAAATTCATGGGAAAGTTTGCTCCAGTTCTATCGCGTAATACACAAAGTGATTGCACGAAAAATATTGCATAGTTATTAAAAAGCGCTATTATGTACCCATAATTACCAGAAGCGGGGAAGGTGAGTTGCAGAGGAAATAGAAGATAAGCAAATAATCAAAAGATTCAGCAGGAGACACCATGCTCAATATGAATCCTGGAAAAAATTTAAAAAACCGCACCTTCAAGGCGTACTTTTTCAGTGCGCCTTTTTTATTTTTTGTTCTTGGTGGCTGCACCTGTGGGTAATGGGAGGATAGAAAGCTGGGGTTCGGAAAAAGCAACCTGGGAAAAAATGGGGCTTCCGCTAGTTTCGATTTAACGGGGTAATTCCAGCCCTTTGGAGGTTCGCGATGAAAAGCCATCTTTATGCGGTCTTTGTGGCCGTACCTTTGCTGATACCCGGTGCCGGAGCTGCGGAATTGTTCGTTGTCACCAGCAGCGGCGACAGCAATCACGGTTCGCTGCGGGAGGCGGTTGCCGCCGCGAACACCACCACCGGGCAGGATATCATTTCTATTTCGGTTTCGGCTCCGATCACCCTCTCCTCCGACATCGGCGTGCATGATCCGGTCGTCATTGAAGGGCATGGCGCGACTCTTTCCGGATACGGCTTGGTGCTGGCCATAGGCAGCAGCCAGAGCGCGATTTCGGATATGGCCATCACGAACTGCGGCGGGGATGCGGGGATTAAAATCATTTCAGACCGCAATACCGTCCGCAACTGTACGTTCACCTCGAACGCGAACGGCGTCTTGATCATGGGCAGCGGCAATACCGTCGGCGGCAACAGCACATGGGGAGAAGGCAATAGGCTGTCCGGCAACGGTATCGGAGTCGCCATTGCGGGCGGAAGCCGTAACTGTATCCTGGGGAATATAATCGGGTTCTCGGCCGATCAGCTTTCCGCCTGGCCGAATGCCTACTGCGGGATTTTCCTCGATGCGGCCGATCAAAATTGCATCGGAAAATCCGGGGCCGGCTGGGGAAACGTCATCGGCAACAATGGCGTGGGCTGGCCTTACCCGGGAGGGGGACGGGATTATCCCGCGGGTGTTACCCTGCTGCACTCGCATCAAAATATCTTACAGAACAACTATATCGGTCTAAACACTCCGGGAGATCCCGCGCCGAATGCGCAAGGGATATGCGTGATCGGCAGCGACGGCAATGTCATCGGCGGTTATCGCAATGATTCGTTTCTTGAACGCAATATTATTTCGGGAAATGCCGATGCGGGAATCAAGTTGGACATAACCACCGGCAATGTGATCGCCGGGAACTATATCGGTCTGGACGGCAGCGGCGCTCGAGCCGTGCCGAACCAGACAGGCATATCCTCGCATGAAGGCGGAAATTTCATTGGGGGGGCGAATATTGATTCGGAGCATTTGCGGGGCAATGTTATTTCCGGGAATTCACTGTGCGGGATCAGTGTCGAGTGTTGGGAGGGTCACATCGTCGGCAATCTCATCGGGGTGAACGCCGCGGGCAATTCGGCTGTCGGGAATGGCGACGGCCTGAAAACTCATGTATGGCATGACACCACGATAGGCGGCACCGACCCGTCGCTGCGCAATGTCATTTCAGGCAACACCCAACACGGTATTTTTGCTTCCTATTTCGGAGGGCTTACGCATTATATCCAGGGAAACTTTATCGGCTTGAACGAAAGCGGGACGGGCGTCATCGGCAACGGAATTTCCGGGATGTTTCTAAATGACCCTTTGTATCAGGTGGGCGGGAACGGCGGCGGAGAAGGAAATGTCATATGCGGTGAAAGCGTCGGAATCCAGTTGTCTTATGGAGCTGCGTCTGTTTCGCATGGAACCACTTTGACCGGAAATTGGATCGGGGTATTGGGTCCAACTACCGATGAATTCCGGTTCCTTTGTGCCAGGTGATGTCCCCATTCGAGCCAAGGGGCAAGGATTGGTCCCCGTGCCTGGTTGGACGGACGAATACGAGTGGACGGGCTACATTCCCTTCGATGAGCTGCCATTCG
>JAAXVQ010000080.1:4727-7995 GCA_013335425.1 Candidatus Firestoneibacteriota bacterium
TATCTCGGACGTGCCGGCACCAGCGGCGGAAATTTAATTGCCGGTTGTGAGGTGGGGGTGCGGATCGACGGCCCCGCGACAGTGCAGAATAGGATTTTAAGCAATACGATCTGCGCATTCGACAGCGAAGGGATCGAATTGGTCAACGGCGGAAATCAAAACAATTCCGCGCCGGTCATTGACGGGGCAACAAGCGGTACGGTCAGCGGCTCCGGCGAAGCCGGATGCGCCATCGAGCTATTCAGGGCCGAACCCCGAATAGGCCGGGGTGGGAGCTTGAAATTTGCCGGCGCCGGTATGGCGGATGGCGCCGGGCACTGGAGCATCACACCGGTTGGATTAAATGCGGGAGATTTCTTATGTGCGCTTGCAACCGACTCCTTGAACAATACCTCCGGCTTTTCCAATAACTTCATCGTAGGGTTTGTTTCAACAGCGACATCCTCGCCGACCCAAACCCCAACGCTGACTCCATCACCGGTTTGGACGCCTACGCCGACTGGCACCCTCCCCCCCGCGTGCACCGCGACCTCAACCGGCACGCCGTTTCCGACGGCAAGCCCGACCGCTTCCGTAACCGACAGCCGTACGCCGGGACCGGGGTACACAGGTGACGGCGTGAAAGCGTTCCCGAATCCGGCGCATGACAGTATGACTTTTGTACTTAAGTTGGAGCGGGCCGACGAAGTGACCGTAACCATATACAACTTATCCGGCGAGCGCATAGCGGATTTGAAGACTTCAAACGGTCCCGGCACGGCCAGACTGGTTTGGGATTGCAGCCGGACGGCACCGGGTGTTTACCTCGCTTGCGTTAAGGTGGGCGGAACTGAGAAAATCAAACTAAAGGTTGCGAGGGTGAAATGAGCAGTTAAAGGACAACGTTCTCTTCGCCTCTTTAAGGAAAAGCCACATTTAACTTCACGCGTGGCCTTCAGAGATATGTCTTGAGGAAGGGAACTGGTTTGACCAGTTGTAATATTGCCTATCGGTGCCGGAGTCAACTTATCAACTTAATCGGAATTGTATTTGAGGGTGGGCGTTAAGAACGGGCCGGTAATGAAGTGCGGGACGTTGTGTCCTGCGTTGCATTAATAAGTTGATACCTGAATTTTGCAGGTCATTACTGCTATTGGCTGGACCGGGGCCCGGTTTAACATCAAACCCGTGCACGAAAATTTTTACACATATAACCATTTAGGATAACTGTAAAAATTCAAAAATATTCCCCTCTTTTGATGAAAAGTTCTGGACGTTGTGTCCTACGTTGCATTTATAAGGTGATAAGTTGACTCCTGCCATCCAATGTTTTTACAGCAGTCATGGTTGACATCACCCAGATGGCTGTTTGATGGTTTTTGAAAATAGTCTATAATTACGCGAGGTGACTTCAAATGGTATTTTGGAGGTTGTGGTAATGCTTGAATTAGGCAGCTTAATAAAAGCCATTCAGGCCTTGGGACGCGCGCTCAACGTATCCAATAAGGCGGAATCCTCCGGCACGGCATCTCCCGACGAAAAAGAAACCATCCGATCGGGAGTTATTCAAAATTTTAAGTTTACCTATGAATTGTGCTGGAAATTTATGAAACGATGGATCGAAGAGCACGTCAGCTCGGGAATTGTAGACGGCGTGCCCCGCAATGAATTGTTCCGGGTTGCGGCTGAAAATCGTTTGATTGAGAATGTCGAAGCGTGGATGGAATTTCATAAAGCCCGGAACAAAACATCGCACATCTACGATGAAGCTATCGCTGCCGTGGTTTATCAAGCCGCGATTTCCTTTCTGCCCGCCGCCAAGGCGCTCCAAAAAAACCTCGAGTCCCGGAATGCTTGACGCCTTTCCCCGGCATATCGACACCATTTTAGACATTATTCACCGGCATATCCCGGCTTGCGAAGTCCGTGTGTTTGGTTCCCGTATCCTGGGGAAGGCCAAACCCTACTCGGATTTGGATCTGGCCTTGGTAGGTGAAAGCAAGCTGGACTGGCTTCTAATTGAAAAAATTAAGGACGAACTCGCAGAGTCTGAAATTCCCTATCGTGTTGATCTGCTGGACTGGCACGCTATTTCCCCGGAATTTAGAAAAATCATCGAAACCAAGTATGAAGTTGTCCGGAAAAGCTCTTGTTGAAAAATTAAAATGAAGCGACCCCTACTCGGGAACGGTAACGGAAAGACTGTAAGGGCGTATTGCCATACGCCCCTACCAAAGATTTGCACAGGCACAGGGTATTTTCTTAGAGGCAGCACGCATTCGGGAGATACTCAAAGCGATATGGTAAAAAGCCATAACCATCAAGTTATTACCGGGTGGCCTGGATCTTCAAGACCTGAATGGCATGTGGTTTCTGACTGGGTTTCTCCACCTTACGCACCTGTTGTTGAAACTTCCCCGGGAAACGGGCCGTCAGTAACTTCTACGGGTGGATCTGAAACACGCCCGATTAATATGACCATTATTTGGATCATGAAAATAAAATAATGATAAAAAGAGATAACGCAGGACTGATAGAAAAATCCGAAAACATTTTAAAAATTCTATTGGTTTTATTTGCAGGCTATTATATAGCCGCCTTTATGATTGTCGTGATTTCAAGAATTGCGTTCCCGTTTGAACTGGAGTGGATGGAAGGCGGTGTTCTTACTCATGTTCGGCGTGTCCTGCAAGGCCAAAGCCTCTATGTTAAGCCGTCTTTAGAGTTTGTTCCGTTTATCTATACCCCTCTGTATTACTATATAGCAGCGGTGTTTTCAAAAATATTCGGTCTGAATTTTTTCTCCCTCCGTCTAGTCTCGTTTATGGCCTCCATCGGTTCACTGGGACTAATTTGGAAAATCACAAAACGGAAAACCAATGATTCTGTCTCCGCTTTCGTGGCAGCCGGATTTTTTGCGGCTTGTTACAAACTGAGCGACGGCTGGTATGACTTGGCCCGGGTGGACGCCTTATTTATCTTTCTGGTATTAGCCGCAATTTCAGCGCTTCAAAGACAACCACGGAAATTGGTTCAAGCGGCAGTTTTCTCCATGCTGGCTTTTCTTACTAAACAAAATGCGCTTATCTTTATTTTGGGTATGCAGATATTTCTTGCACTCGACGGAAGAAAAGGGTTTTGGAAATATACTCTGATATGTTGGACGGGTATTTTGATAGCGGTAGTAACATTTTCAGGTCTTTCCAGAGGATGGTTCGCTTTTTATGTTTTTAAACTCCCCTTTGAACATGCTACTGTCCCGACCGAGTGGATCAGGTTTTGGACCAGA
>JAAXVQ010000081.1 GCA_013335425.1 Candidatus Firestoneibacteriota bacterium
GCCGGCCGTGGAAGTGAACGAGGAAGACGCGGTGCGGGTATACCATGGTGTACGATTGCCCTGGAAAATCACGCCACCGGTATCCCCCGAAGGCTGGGTGCGGGTTTTAGACGCGGCCGGCCGACTGTTGGCCGTGGCCACCTTCCAGCGGGGCCTGCTGCGCTTTGAACGGGTATTTCATTTTTCTTGGGAAACTTAACATGAAAAGTTACCGCGGTTTCCCCAAAAACTTGCGCACGGACCGGGTGCTGACGCTCGGTGTTTTCGACGGCCCGCACCTGGGGCATAGGGAAATCCTCAGACAGACGGTGAGTCGGGCCCGGCGCTTAGGGTTGCCTGCGGCCGTGGTCACCTTTGACGACCACCCCCACGGCACCCTGGCTCCGGAAAAACGTCCGCCGCAGCTCGCGCTGCCTGCGCAACGGCGGGTGCATTTTGAGGCTTGGGGCATCCAGGAATTGTTCACCGTGCATTTCACCCAGCGTTTGGCCGATACCGAACCCGAAGTCTTTGTAAGCGACATTCTTTGCCGACGCCTGCGGGTGCGCCACATGGTGGTGGGGGAAGATTTCGTGTTCGGCCGGCGGGGTCGGGGCACGCTGGCTTTGCTTAAATCTCAGGGTGCGGTTTATGGGTTCGGTGTGACCGTGGTGAAAGCCCGGCGTCTGCAGGGGCGCATTATCAGTTCGACGAACATTCGCGCGCTCGTAGCCGCGGGTGAAGTGGCTCCGGCCCGGGACCAGTTGGGCTGGCCTTACACCCTCCATGGGCGCGTGGTGCACGGCGAAGGCCGGGGCGCCCAACTCGGCATGCCTACCGCCAATCTGGAAACCGTGCATGAAATCGTGCCCGCGCCGGGAGTTTATATCGTGCGGGCGCATTTGCAGGGTCGCGCTTGGCCGGCGCTGTGCCACATAGGTCCCAAACCGACATTTCACGCACGGGGGTTCGTTTCCCTGGAAGTGCATATTCCCGGCTGGCAGGGACACCTTTACGGCCGTCGTTTGGAAGTGAGCTTTTACCAACGCCTCCGCGGCATCCGCAAGTTTGCCGGGGTGGCACCGTTAAAGCGCGCCATTGAAGGCGATTGGCGTCAAGTTCGGAAATTCTGGCCGCGTGAAAAAATGCCCGGCACGGTGTTTTCCCAGTAGCCGCAACGGGGTCTAACCCCAGGTGAAGTTTGGAGTATAGGTGGCAGCGGCAGGGCATTGGTTTTACTATGGTTTGGGGAGGTTTATTATGAATAAAATGGAGTTGACGCAACGCATCGCCAAACGGTTCGGCTTTATGCAGCGCGAAGCGACCACGATTGTCGATGCGATATTAAGCGCCGTGGCCCAGGAATTGGAAAACGGCCGACGGGTGGAAATCCGCGGTTTGGGGACATGGGGTACGCGCCAGCGCAAAGCCAGCGTGGGACGGGTGGTTAAGACCGGCGAACGCGTGGAAGTACCCTCGCTGCGGAGGGTGTTTTTCCGGCCCGGTCAGGAGCTCAAGGAGATTCATGCCAAGTAAAATCGACCTCTCGACGCTCAATCAACCCCAACGCGAAGCGGTAGAGCACGGCGAAGGACCTCTGCTGATACTGGCCGGCGCCGGTTCCGGCAAAACCCGGGTGGTGACTTTCCGCATCGCGTATTTAATCGAGGCGCGCCAAGTGGCGCCCGAAGCGATCATGGCCGTGACTTTTACCAACAAAGCCGCCGGGGAAATGAAGGAACGCGTCAATTTTCTCCTGGGCAAGGAAGCAGCCAAGAAAGTTTGGATCGGAACTTTCCATGCGCTGTGCCTGCGCATGCTTAAAATTGAAAGCCCGGAACCGTTCACCATTTATGACGAAGAAGACTGCAAGCGTTTGATCAAGGAATGTCAGCGTGAACTCAACCTGGATGAAAAGACCCTCAAGGCGGATCAGATTGGTTACCGCATCGAGAGCGCCAAAAATGAACTCATCGATGAGAACCAATACGCCGAATTGGCCTCGGATTTCACCACCCGCCTGGTGGCGAAGGTCTACAAGCGCTATCAGCAAAAATTGGCAACCAACCATGCGGTGGATTTCGGGGATCTGATCTTCAAGGTGGTCCAGCTTTTCGACCGCAACCCCGAGGTGCTGGCCAAGTACCGCCGGACTTTTCAATATATCCTGGTCGACGAGTATCAGGATATCAACCACAGCCAGTACGGCTGGGTGCGGCGCCTGGTCAACGACGCCGAAAACCTCACGGTGGTGGGTGACGACGATCAGAGCATTTATCAGTTCCGGGGCGCAGACGTGCGCAACATTCTGGAGTTCGAGCGGGATTTCCCGCGCGCCCGGGTGATTAAGCTGGAGCAAAATTACCGCTCCACCCAGACGATCCTGGAAGCCGCCTGGAGCGTCGTGAAGAACAACAGCGGCCGGAAGGAAAAGAAGCTCTGGACCGAGAACCCGACGGGCGAGCCGCTTTTTTATTTTCGGGCCGAGAGCGAGGCCGAAGAGGCGTCGTTTGTGGTGCGGGAAATTTTGCGCACCACCGGGGGGCGTTATGGGAAAAGAGCCCGCCTGGCGGATTGCGTGGTGCTTTACCGCACCAACGCCCAGTCGCGTCCGTTTGAAGATGCTCTGCGGCGGGAACGTCTGCCGTACCGGATCGTCGGAGGCATGAAATTTTACGACCGCATGGAAATCAAGGACGTGCTCTCGTATCTGAAGTTTTTGGTCAACCCGGCCGACGAACTCTCCTTGGGGCGGATCATCAACACGCCGCCGCGGGGTTTGGGGGACGGCGCCCTGGGCAAAATCCGCGAAGTGGCGTCCCGTTTCGAACTCTCCATGTTCGGCGCCATGGAACGGATGACGCTTTCACCCGAAGAGGTTCCGGAGCGGGTGCTGCGGTCCGCAGCGGAGTTTGTGCGTTTGATCCACGCCTTGCTGGCGCGAATGGACGTTGAAGATTTGCCCACGTTTTTAACCAGCGTGGTCATGGAGACCGGCTACTTGGGCATGTGGCAAAACACGCCGCACGAGGAGGGCGCCTCGCGGGTGGAAAACCTGAACGAACTTATAGCCGCGGCCGACGAGTTCCGCCAGACCGGGGACAATACCGTGAAGGGATTTTTAGACCAGATCGCCCTGGCCGCCAGTTGGGACGAGCAGGACTCCGACGGCGACCAAGTAACGCTGATGACCTTTCACTCGGCCAAGGGTCTGGAATTTCCGCTGGTGTTCATGGTGGGCATGGAGGAAGGGCTCTTTCCGCATGCCAACGCCATGCAGGCGGAAAACGGACTCTCGGAAGAGAGGCGTTTGTGCTATGTGGGCATTACCCGGGCCCGCGAACGGCTGCTGCTCACCGGTGCTTCCACGCGCCTGTCTTTCGGAAATCGGGTCTACAATTCTGAGTCCCGCTTTTTACTCGAGATCCCGGCGCGCTGCTTGGCGGGGGCGACGCCTCTGGCGCACCAACGCGAACTGAAGGTGGAGGCCATGAAGGGCCTCTGGGGAGGCAAGTCCTACGGCGGGGCCAAGGATGTCTTCGCGGACCCGCCCGCACCTGAGGACGTGAGCCAGGAAGTGAAACATGTGTTGGCCGACGATGAACCCGGCGAAGACGGTTTGCGCGCGGGGCGCAAGGTGCGGCATTCCAAATTCGGCACGGGGACCATTATCGGGCGCACCGGCGAAGGTGAAAACATGAAGGTGGAGATTGCCTTCAACCGGGCCGGGCGAAAACAAATGCTGGTGCGCTTCGCAGCTTTGGAGCTGCTCTAGGTTTCCCGAAAAAAACCAAAGCAATGCTTGGTGCGGGCCCGGGTTGGTGGTAAAATTTCCACATCATGGCCGCACCTGAGATGACCATTGAGATGATCGGCACCTTGAACCACTTGGGGTCCATCCGGGATCAGATCCGAGGATTTGCCCAACGCTGCCGGTTTTCCAAGGAAGCCATAAACGAGATCGAGTTGGCGGTCGACGAAGCCGTGGCCAACGTGATCCTGCACGCCTATGCCCCGGCACGGGAAGGGTTGTTGGAAATCCGCGCAAAGCTGGACCGCGGGGTGCTCTCCATCGCGATCCGTGATTTTGGAAAGTCCTTCAAACCCCGCCCCCTGACCGCCCAGGAAGTAAAAAAAATATTTACCAGCCGCGAGTCGCACGGCCGGGGGCGCTATATCATGCATCAATGTATGGATTCGGTAACGTATATTTCCCTCCCCAAGCAATACAATGAAACAGTCATGGTTAAAAAAACAACTAAAAAATAAACCGCCGGCGTTTCCCGGAACATTCCTTTTCCCATAGGTTCGTCCCAGGTGATTCATACCCTTGAGCCTATTAATACCCTGCCGCTTGCGGCAGGGATAAAGTAAGGGTGCTTGGGGCATGATATCCGATACCCCGGAGCTTGCTCCAGGGTGATTCATTTTCTGCGTAGAATTTTTTTCAGGTCTTTCCAGGCGTACGTGTTGAGAACGTCTTCCGGTTCCAGCCAGCCGCGCCGGGCTTGATTAAGTCCGTAGGCCATCTGCGCAAAATCCCGCACCGCATGCGCGTCCGTGGCAATGGAGATTTTGACCCCCAGGTTTTTGGCTTCGCGGCAGTAGATGTCCGTGAGGTCCAGGCGCGCCGGGTGGGAGTTGACTTCCAGAAAACAGCCCCGCGCCCGGGCGCCCGGCAGGATTTTTTCCATATCCACGTCATAAGGCGGACGTTCGTTGAGCAGACGTCCGGTAGGGTGACCCAAAATGGAAAAATAAGGGTTGTCCATGGCGCGCAAAATCCTTTCGGTTTGCGCCGTTCGGGAGAGGTTGAATTTGGAATGCACGGAACAGACGGTCAAGTCCAGGCGCGCGAGCATGGCTTCGGGCAGATCGAGGGACCCGTCCTCTAAGATATCCACTTCCATGCTTTTGAGCAGCAGCAAACCGGAGCCTTTTTCATTGAGGCGGTCTATGGCATCCAGCTGGTGCGCCAAACGGGCGGTATTGAGGCCGTGGGCCACGGTGACGCGCTGGGAATGATCGGTGATGGCCAGGTATTCGTAACCGCGGGCGCGCGCCCCGTCCGCCATGGCCGTCAGGCTGTCCGCGCCGTCCGTGGCATTGGTGTGGGCGTGCAGGTCTCCGCGGATATCGTTTAGAGCCACCAGGCGGGGCAGGGTTTTTAAACGGGCGGCTTCCAATTCTCCGCGGTTCTCACGCAGTTCGGGTGAGGGGCAAGCCAGCCCCAGGACGCGGTAAATTTCCGCTTCTTCGGCGCCGGCCAAGCGTTTCGCCCCCCGGAAAACCCCGTACTCGTTGATCTTCAGATTTTTTTGCTGCGCCAGCTTGCGCAGCGCCACATTGTGCGCCTGGGAGCCGGTAAAATATTGCAGGGCGGCACCGTAGCTTTCCCGGGGAACGACCCGCAGGTCCACCTGCATTCCGGAGCGCAGCACCACCGTGGCGCGGGTTTCACCCTGGGAGATAATTTCCCGGACGTCTTCAAAGTGCACGAAGGCGTCCATCACCGGGGCGGCCTTGGGTGCCGCGGCCAAGAGATCCAAGTCCCCGACGGTTTCACAAGCACGGCGGAAACTACCGGCGGCGCTTACCGCGGCCACGCTCGATATGCCTTGAAGCATAGTGGTTAATTCATCCACCACCGTTTTGACCGCCGCCCAAAGACGCCGGGAGCTTTGCAGCGCCGGTTCGTTCAAAGCTTTCAACAACTGCGCCTGCAGCTTCGGTCCGAACCCCGGCAAGGTTTGGACCCTATTCGCCATAACGGCCGCCCGCAATTTCGCCAAATCGGAAATTTTCAATTCCAGATAAAGCGTGCGCACGCGTTTGGGGCCCAGGCCCGGCAGTCGGAGCAACTGCAGAAGGCCCGCGGGAAGGTGTTGCAGAAGTTCCTCGCGTAGCGCCAATCGTCCGGTTAAAACCGCTTCTTGGATTTTTTCCGCCAAGTCGTTTCCCACACCGGGAATTTGAGATAGCGGCTCTTGGGCGCGGACCATGTCCGCCAGCGAGCGGGGGTGGTTTTCCACGGCCAAGGCGGCATTGCGATATGCGCGTATGCGGAAAGGGTTGGCCCCGTCGATTTCCAAAAGTTGGGCCACTTGTGTGAGCAGTTCGGCGATTTCTTGATTTTGTAGGGACATGCGCGTCACTCCTGGTGTCAGTATACCATGAGGTTAGGAGCTGCCAAGGGGCAAAAGGGAGGTCTGGGTTTTTGTTTTTTTATGAAAAATCACCCACCGTAATTAGACCTCTATGTTAAAATTTTGCGGCAGTTTCATGCATCCTCGCAGGAGGCAGACAGTTTATGGACACTTCGGCAGCCTATCCGGTCAAGCTCACCATCGAGTATCCCGATCGCGACTTGAATCGGGTCACCTCTTTTTTTCGCATGTTTACCGCCATTCCCATTTGGATCGTGGCCGGGTTGTTGCTGGCCAACATGGGCAAGGGCTTGTCGTTTCTTTTCCTGCCTACCTTGTTGATGATTACCTTCCGGCAAAAATATCCCCGGTGGTGGTTTGATTGGAATTTTAATTTAAGTCAATTTTTGCTGCGCGTCGGGGCCTACACCGCCTTGTTGACCGACGTTTACCCCTCGACGGACGAAAGCCAGGGTGTACATTTGACCCTGCCCTACCCGGAGGTTGCCCGGGAATTGAACCCCTGGCTGCCCTGGGTCAAATGGCTTTTGGTTCTGCCGCATTATTTCGTACTGGCTTTTTTCAATCTGGCCGCGGTGTTGCTGGTGTTGGCCGCCTGGGTGGCCATTCTTTTCACCGGTCGTTTTCCTGCCGTACTGTTTGTTCCCCTCGTGGGAGTGGCCCGCTGGAATTTCCGGGTTTTGGCCTATGCCTTTTTACTGACCACCGATGTCTATCCGCCGTTTCGTTTGGCCGAATAAAGATCAAGTTCGCGGTTTAAATCGGTCCATTGGACCGCAAAGCTTTCAAATAAATTACTGGAGGTCAACTATGCAGAACCACAAATCGGTTTTGGCCATCATGCTGGCCATGAGTTTGGGCGCAATTGTTTCAACGGCTTGGGGTGCCGAGCCCCCTGCGGGACCCGCGCCGGGGACGGTCGCACCGCCGGCGGCCGTATCTGCGGCAGTTCCCACACCGGCACCGACACCGCAGTATGGGTGGAATCAGGATATACTTTCGAAGGCCGGTCTATCCCAGAGTCGTTTCGACAATTGGGCGCAGGGCGGAGAAGAGTCCCTCGCTTGGCAGGTTTCGTTTTTGGGGAAAGTGGCCGACGATGAAGCCGACTATAATTGGGGCACGACCTTGAAAATGGGGTTCGGACAATTCAAGTCCGGGAATGCGGAATTGAAAAAAACTACGGACGAAATTGTTTTGGACAGCGTAGTGGTCTACAAGCTGGGTATCCAGGTGGACCCCTATGTTTCGCTGAAGGGTCTTACCCAATTTGCGAGCGGGTACGATTATTCCCTCCCGGAAAAAGTGCAGACCTCCGCTTTTCTGGATCCGGGGTATTTCATTGAGAGCCTGGGCTTCGGATACACCCGTCCGGAAGTGTTCAATACACGCCTGGGCTTCGCGGTACGGGAGACGGTCACCAAAGATTTCCCCCACTATGCCGACAATCCCGAAACGGCGGATGTTGAAAAAACCAAGGTGGAGCCCGGCATGGAATCGGTCACCAGCTTGAACCTAAAGCTCAACGAATTGATGCGTTTCACCACCAACCTGGCGTTGTTTTCCAATTTCAAAGCCGCGGACCAAATCGTCGTACGCTGGGACAACATGGTGAGCGTCACGCTCACCCAATATATTACGGCCGGGTTTGATTGGCAGTTGTTTTACGACAAGACCGTCTCTGTCCGCCGCCAGCTTTCGCAAATGTTGACTGTGGGCTTGGCGTATCAATTTTCCAGCAAAGACCAAGCAGCGGTGAAATAGCCGCCCGCACCCCTGCGGGCATTTTGGTGGAAAGAAGAAAGGAGGGCGTTATGGACCCGTTGGAAAAAGCTAAAAAAT
>JAAXVQ010000431.1 GCA_013335425.1 Candidatus Firestoneibacteriota bacterium
TTATACCATCTCTGAGGAGAAAATCCGACAGGCTCCTGGAGAAGCTTTCGCCCCAGGGTTCAAGCTTGTCAATATTTAGGGGCCAAGAGGGAGTGGGAAATAATGAGCGCTTTGGAAAAGCAGATTGCTTTTTTGCTGGAAATCGACAAGGTTAAGACGATCATCCGCCGTACCCGGCTTTTGGACAACACCCGTTATGAAAACGACGCCGAACATTCCTGGCACCTGGCGGTCATGGCCGTGATTTTGGCCCCTTATGCCAATGATTCCGGCCTCAATGTTTTGAAAGTACTGAAAATGGTGCTGATTCACGACTTGGTGGAAATCGACGCAGGCGATACGTATCTTTATGACGATCACTTAAAAGCGGAGAAGGCGCGTAAGGAAGCCTTGGCGGCCGAGAGGATCTTCGGGCTTTTGCCGTCTCCGCAAAAAGAGGAGCTGCATGCTCTCTGGGAAGAGTTTGAAGCCCGGCAAACATCGGAAGCTCTCTTTGCGGCGAGTTTGGACAGGCTGGAACCGCTTTTGCAAAATTATCACACCGACGGCTATGCCTGGAAAGAACATGGCATAGTCAGCACGCAAGTTTATAAGGCCAACGAACATATACAGAAAGGGTCGCAGGTGCTGTGGGCCTATGCCAAAGACTTAATCGATAGGGCGGTTCAAGAAGGGAAATTGAAAAAAGGCAGTTCTGAAAACATTTAGAAGCGTTTTGATCGGACAAGGTTTCCGAGCTGCATTTCATCGTGATGGGCAGGGTTTAACGAATACCGTTTTCGATAAAACTTTGTGAATACGCTTTATCCGTGACCAAGATGTGTTCGGTCAGCCACTCTTTTAAAAATCCCAGTAACAACACGGCTTGTCCGGAAATTTCGTTTTCCAGGTTGTGCTGAAATTCCAGGATTTTTGCAACCAGCGCTTCGTGTTTATGTTTGTGCTCTCCATAACGGCTGTATTGGATTTTTTGCATATAATTTTCTTCACTGGAAAAATGAAACTGTGTGTATTTTATCAATTCCGCTAGTGTGGGTTTAAGCGTTTCGCCGCCTTTCCCCGCTTTCATGGCCTCGAAAAATGTATTGATCAGATTAATGAGCTTGATATGCTGCTTATCAATGGTTTCGATACCTACGCTGTATTTATCGGAAAAATCAATATAGGCCATGACAATATTGCTCCTTTGGCAGTTTTAAGCCGGCTTAGGGATTATCGAGTTTCAGACTGCGGAACTTGAGGTTACTTCCGGTATAAACAAACCTGACTGCCGAACTACGGTCGAATTGGCAGTTCTGACCTGGCCCCACGGGTGTGTAAGCTTATGGCACCCGGCATATCGTCTTTTGTTTCCAGGAAAAAAATTATGAAAAATTCAGGCAATTTTAGGAAGTCTGAGTTAAACTAAATAACGAATTAAGGATAAGGAGATGAGTCTTGAACCCGGTCATGGAGAATATTCAGCAACGGCGTTCTGTGCGCCTGTTTGAGTTACGCCCGATTGCCAAAAATGCCTTGGAACGCCTCCTGGAAGCAGCCAACCAGGCACCCAGCGGCTCGAATGTTCAACCCTGGCGTTTTGTGGTCGTGGAAAGCGCCGAGGTGCGGGCGAAATTGGCGACGCTGGCCCTGCCTCTGTACCAAAAATGGCTGGCCTCCACCCCTCCGGAGTTCCGGCAACGGCGCGCCCTGGTGGATTCTAAGAACACTGATCCGGTTTACTATTCGGCCCCGGCCATCGTATTTGTGATCGGCAAAGGCGGGTCCGGTGTTTTGGATTGTCCCATGGTTTGTCAAAACCTCATGCTGGCCGCGCGTTCCCTGGAAATCGGCAGTTGCTGGGTTTTTATCGGTAGTTTGGTGACGGCCAATCCGGAGGTTAAAAACCTGCTGCAATTGGCTGAAGGTGAAAAAGTATACGGCCCGATTGTGCTGGGGTACCCCCGGGACGGCTTTCCGGAGGCGCCGATCAAGAAAGCGCCGTTGGTGAATTGGTTGTAGCTCCGTTGAGACCCGGTATGACCGGCAACTTTGAACTTTAAGGATGCGCAATGGATCCGGCTGACATTGAAGCGCGAAAATTCGTGAACCTGGATTTCAGGCGGGAGGCATTGGCGCGGGGGATTTATTCGGGTTGTACTTTTGTTAATTGCAACTTTTCCAATGCGAACCTGGCCAATCAGGTTTTCTTAAAATGCGAATTCACGGCTTGCGATCTGAGCTTGGCCAAACTGACCCAGACCGCTTTTCGGGAGGCG
>JAAXVQ010000432.1 GCA_013335425.1 Candidatus Firestoneibacteriota bacterium
CGGCCTGACCGTCGTGCGCGACCCGCGTCAGGTAGCCCTCCCGCTGGAGGTTGTACTCGAGGGTCGCGGCGAGGTCCTGTTCGTCCTCGACGAGGAGGATGAGTCCCTGCATGCACCTCAGCGTTCGCTTGCCACACTCACCATTTACCATGGGAGAGACTGATGAATATCAGGTTATAATGATATGCCGCTCAATACTGCTAAGCAGATAACCTCTTCATGTTTTTCTGGGTCCGGGCGACACCTACGGCCGCTGACGCGCGCCGCGAGACGCAGGGTCTCCTCGGTGGAGCGGAGGAACTCGGCGATCGACTCGACCTGCGACTCATTCCGGCCCGCGATCCTGAGGACCCGGCGGTGAATCAGGCGAGCGCCGGCAGGACCTGTGAGCAGATCCCGGATCACGACGTCGAGCATCGGCTGCATCTCGCGCGGCGGGCCCGGCAGCAGGAGGACGAATCGGCCGCGGTCCGCCATCCAGAGCCCCGGCGCCGTGCCGTTCGGGTTGGCCAGCACGTCCGCGCCCCGAGGGGCCATGGCTTGAATCCGGTTATTCTCCGTGCACGGACGGTTAAAGCGCCGAAAGCGCGCCTGGATCGCGCGCCAAGCCGGAGGGTGAAACGCCAAGGGAACCTTAAGCGCGGCCGCACAAGCCTGGCGCGTCACATCGTCCTGCGTCGGCCCCAAGCCGCCGCAGGTAATCACCGCATCATGTTTTTGCAACAGAGCGGCCACGCCGTCGCTGACCAAGGCGCAATCATCCGGCAGCACCAGCCGCGCCCGCGCCTCCCAACCCCAAGCAGTCAGCGCCGCTTCCACCGCCGGGCCGTTGGTGTCCTGCCTTCCGTCCAAAAGCTCGTCGCCTATGACCACCACCGCGGCCGTGCGCACCCGGAATTGAGTGCCGGAAATTTTCACCACGCGCTTAACTCTTGACCGTGGCCCGGCCGATGCGTTCGGCAATGGGCTTTAAAAAATCCACGAACTCCATGGGGAAAATGTATTTGGTCGCAGCGCCCTGCCCCAAGACCTTCAAGGTCTCCAGGTACTGCAGGCTGATGGTCTTGTCATCCACCAGCTTCGCGGCCGCGAAAATATTTTCCAGGGCTTTGGCATGGCCTTCGGCCTTTAAAATCTCCGCCTGCCGGTCGCCTTCGGCGCTCAAAATCTTGGATTGCCGGTCGCCCTCGGCCACGGTAATGGCATATTGCTTTTTACCGTCGGCTTCGAGCACAATCGCGCGCCGGGTGCGTTCGGCGGCCATCTGTTTGTTCATGGCATCCTGGACGTCCTTGGGCGGATCAATCTCGCGGATCTCCACCGTGGTCACCTTGACGCCCCAGCGTTCGGTGACCTCATCGAGTTTGGTGCGCAGCAGAGTGTTGATCTCCTCGCGTTTGGCCAGCACATCGTCTAAAAGAATATCACCCACCACGGCGCGCAGCGTGGTCATGGCGATCCCCTGGGCGGCGCCGGCAAAATTTCTCACCTGCACCACGGAGTTCACCGGATTGGTGACTTTGAGATAAATTAAAAAGTCGATGCCGATGGGAGCGTTGTCGCGGGTGATGCAGGTCTGCGAAGGGATCTCCAGGTAAATTTCGCGCAAATCCGCCATCACCACCTGATCGATCATGGGAATGATCAACACCAAACCGGGGCCCAGCTGCCCTTTGCAGGCGCCCAGGCGGAACAACACCAACCGTTGGTATTCGGGAACGATCTTTATGGACATCATGGCCAACAAACCCAATACCACCAACCCACCCCAGAGTATCGCGCTCATGCTTTGCCTCCTCGTTTTTGACTTTCAGTTTTTTCCGCTTCCAAGCTCCGCACGCGGACGCGCAGACCTTCCACCGCCACCACTTCCACCTTCTGCCCCGGGCGCAAACCCACCGGGGCCTCCAGAACCCACCAGTCGTCGCTGCGGACATGCACTATGACGCCGTCCGGGGTTACGGTTTTTACCGTTCCCTGGGCACCCTCCAGGGATTCCACGCCGGAAATACCCCGCCAGTTGCGCAAACGCCAAGCCACCAACACGAACACCACCAGCAGCATCGCTCCCGATATAAGTGCGCTCCATATCAACCCTTCCGACCAGGCCGGCGAAGCGGCCACTGCGACTTCCACACCCTGCATAAAAGCCTCCCCGAACTCCAATCAAGCAAAGCAAAACCCAACGATTTTTAGACCCCGGTTTCTTCCCGGATTGTCGCGGACTAGGGTTTTTCCGGCAAGGCGGAAATGTCGAAAATCGTCACTTCCGGCGGCGCCAAAAAGCGGATCGGCGGGCCCCAG
>JAAXVQ010000433.1 GCA_013335425.1 Candidatus Firestoneibacteriota bacterium
TTCCCGCTTTTTATCCTTCGAAGAATTTATCACAGCGTATATTGATTTCGAAAAGATACCCGGCGGCACCAGCGCCGAGCTGTGGTTGCAACGCGCCGAACAGGCCTATCATCTTAAGCAAACGGATGAGGCGCGGCAATTGCTGCTAACGGGCCTCGTCCAATTTCCCGAAGAGGCGGCCCTTTATCAGGCACTGGGAGTATTGCTCGCAAAAAGCGGGGAATTTTCCAAAGCGATGGATTTGTTCACGCGCGCCCTGGCGTTCACCGACCATGTGCCCCAAATCCGCGCGGAACTGTATAACCAAATCGGCATCCTGCAATATAATCAAGGTGATCCTGCCCGGGCGGAGCAGTCCTTGCGGACGGCCCTGCAAATTGCTCCCGGATGGAAGGAAGCCGCAGACAACCTCCGCGAAATCCTAAATACGCGCCTGCCGTCTGTCTGACCCTACGGTTTCGTCGGCCTAATCTTTATACCCGGCCACGATAATCCGGTTGCCGGAAACCAATTGCTCGTAACCCAGCAGCGGAGGCGCCACCACCTCGACCCGGCTGAAGCCGAAACGCCGCATCAGCCACATCACGGCTTCCTTGCTGGGGCAGAGCGAAATGCCGCTTACGCTGGCCTCGGGGCGGTCGGTCTCGGCCATTTCATCGATAATGGTGAAGGTCCCCAGCATTTCCTTTTTTGCATGGCACGCGCCCCAATCGGCCATGCCGGAAATATTGGGTGTAACCTGGGTTTCCACCAGGCAGACTTTTTTCGTCAATTTGGCCGCCAGATGCAGGGCCTGCACCGGATTTTCCAAGTGATAGATCAAACCGAACATCACCACAATATCGGCCGGGGTCGACGTCTCGGCGTTGATGGTGCGCACATCCGCGACCTGAAAGCTCAAATTATTGTAGCCGTACGCTTCCTTAATCCAAGTGGCGTGAGTCACGTGTTCCGGGCGCGCATCCAAACCCAGCACTTCCCGGCAACCCCGGGCCGCCATGCGGCTGGCAAAAAAGCCCTCATGGCTGGCAATGTCCAAGCAGGAGGTTTCCTGCCAACGCCCCTCGAACATCGGATCCAAAACCGAGAACAGCATCGAGAGCCGGGTGTCATGAATTTCCGCCATAGCCCGCGGGATATACATTTCGGTCTTTCTTCCGCTGGGAAGCTTGAACTCATAAAACCATTTTCGCGATAGAATTTTTTCCTCGACTGATTCCGTGGCTAGTGCGGACATAGGGCCCCCCCGGTTGAACATGGTTTGCAGCCGCTTCCGCCACCCCGGTGGAAGCCGGCTTCACATCTAGCATCGGCAAAAGGGTCCAAGGCTTGATACGGGAATTTCACAGCCCCTTGCGCAAACCGGTTCTTTCTATTTATTGGCAATAACGGCGAGGGAATCCGGCGTACCGAGGGTGAAGCAGGATATTTTAGTCCAGCCGGCGGCTATAAAATCCAGGTAAAAGTCCGCCCCATACTCGCTCCAGACAATTTGATCGGCCGGCTTTTCAGCCGGATTGCCGTGGTAGGAGGGCGGCAAGCCCTGCCTGCGCCGCGTTAGGCGCGTGGGAACCACCGGAATAGTCAGCAACAGGCAACCTGCGGGTGAGAGCACGCGCCGGCACTCGCGCAAACCGGCCACCGGGTCGGGCAAATGTTCCAGGGTATCGGAGTGAATGATAAAATCAAATGACTCCGCGGGCAGGTCCATGTGCTGCATGTCCAGCTCGGGGTAGGCGGCGAAACAATAATTGGGAAAGCGGCGCAGATACGGCGTCAAGGTGCCGGCTTGGTTGATTTCCAAAAGACGGACGGCCGGAAGCGGAGGCGTTTGGGTCAAGGCCTGCAGAGACTCCCGACGGTTTAAGCACTCCAAGAGTCCGCCCGCCAGGGTGCGCGAACGCAGGTTGGAACCGCAGGACAGGCAACATTCACCCTGCTGGCGGCTGATGCGCCCGGCTTCCTCGGAATTTAATCCCCACTCGGCGATAAGCCCGGGCCATAATACGTCGCGCTGTACTAACCCCGAACCGCCGCAAACCGGACAAACCAGCGTGATTCCCAGTTCCATGGACGCCCCCTCCCCTGAACAAAGCTTCGGCAGGGGGAAACTTTTCCTAAACAATCCTAAAACACAGAATCCGCCGATGACGCAAATTTTATATCTGAATTTTGCACGTCATTACCGTTATTGGCTGAGCAGAGGCCCGGCTTAGCGTCAAACCCGTGCACGAAATTTCTAGCGCACATAACCAATAAGAATAACTGTAAAAAATACAAAATATTCCCCTCCCTCGATGGG
>JAAXVQ010000434.1 GCA_013335425.1 Candidatus Firestoneibacteriota bacterium
GGGGACCGCACCCGGCAGCGCAGCCTGTCCGTCGGGACGTCTGCGGCGATGCCGCCGTCCGCCGCGATGCCGCCGTTTTTTATGAACCGCGCCCGGCATGCCCGGTTCTGTTGCTGTGCTGACCGCGCTGCCGGCCGGAAGTTCGGTTGGGTCGGCGCCGGATTCATCTTCAGACCCCTCGCCCTCCTCCGCCCTTTCGGAAAAAGGTTCGGGTTCCGCTTGGGAAGCAATCAAGCCGACCTCGCCCGAAGATCCGCCGGCGCTGTTGTCTTCTCCGCTTTCGGCTTCCGCCGGAACCACACTTGCTTCCGCGCCCGGGGCGGCTTTGGCCCGCACGGGACGGCGATAACGGCGGCGCTTGCGCGGACGCTTCTGGGCCGGTTGGCCGGCGCCTCCGCCTTCCGCAGGCGCGGAGGCGGACAAGGCATTGCGCTCACTGGGATTTTCCGAATTATCGTTCATACTTTCTCCTTGATCTGAGCGATCACCTTTTGCGCGATGGTTCGCCAGGATTGGTTGAGCGCCTGCGCACAAGCTTTGACGTCGTCATACTCGGGAACCACGGTCAGCACCCGCTTACCCTGAAAAGCCACTTTCACGCGAATACGGTGGGCGCCCAGCTTGACCACTTGTAAAGTGCGCCGCAGGACAAAACGGCGTTGCATGTCCACCCGCAGCCCCAAGGTCGTGGTTTCCCGGAACAAGACCCCGGCCAGCAAGGAAGCGTCTTCCGGCCGGCAGAGCACTTCCACTTTGTGCCCCGGACGATTTTTTTTCATGGTCAAGGGCCCCACGACCGCGTCCCACGCTCCCGCGGCGAGCGCCTGTTCCAGGGCATAACCCAACATTTGCGGCGTGGCGTCGTCCACATGCGCCGTCATAACCGCCACCTCATCCGTGTCCCACACCGCCTGCTCGGTTTTGGGCGCCATGCCCAGCGTGGCCCGCAGCAAATTGGGGAAATCCGGCCACTGCCTCTCCCCGGCCCCATAGCCCACGGCCCGGGGAATCAGCGGCGGCGCTTCCTGCGCGGGACGGGCCAAGGCCGAGAGCAACGCGGCCCCGGTCGGCGTGGTGTGCTCCGCAGCCGGGCCCGCGGAAAAAACCGTAAAGCCTTTCAGCAGCTCGGCCGTGGCCGGCGCCGGCACCGGCAGCCAGCCATGCCCGGCACGCACCAGGCCCGAACCGACATTGACCGCCGAGGTCCAGAGCCGATCCACGCCCAGGCGTTCCAAGCCCGCACATACGCCCACGATATCCACCACCGCATCCAGGGCCCCCACTTCATGGAAATGGATGCGGGACACGGGTACGTTGTGCAGGCGGGCTTCGGCATTGCCTAGGTGCGTAAACACCGTCAAGGCCCGGGAAACCACCCGCGCGGGCAACCCGGCGCTCTGAATGATTTTTCTAATCTCGCGGAGACTCCGGTGCGGATGCGGCACATCGGAGACGGTCACGCGCAATCGCGTTCCGCGCAGCGCACCCCGCATGACCTCCGTACGCTGCAACCGCCAGGCCTTGAGCTTAAGTCGTTTCAGGTCACTCCGCAGAGCCTCCAGCGGAAGTCCCACGTCCAGCAGCGCCCCTAAAAACATGTCCCCGGAAATGCCGGCAAAGGGGTCCAACCACAAATCGGCCATTACCCGCCTCCCGCGCGGTTGATGAGCGCGGCGCTGAACCCGGCGCCGAACCCATCGTCGATGTTGACCACGACCACGTTGGGGGCGCACGAGTTGAGCATGCCCAACAGCGGCGTTACCCCGGCAAACGCGGTGCCGTAGCCCACGGAAGTCGGAACGCCGATGACCGGACAGGCCACCAAACCGCCCACCACCGAAGTCAGCGCCCCTTCCATGCCGGCCACGACCACAATGCAGCGGGCCGCCGCCAAACTTTCCTGATGCGCGAGCAGCCGGTGCAGCCCGGCCACGCCCACGTCAAAAATCTTTTCCACGGCCGCGCCCAGGCACTCGGCGGTTAGGGCCGCTTCCTCGGCCACGGGTATGTCGGCCGTGCCCGCGGTTAGGACCAAAACTTTCCCCTGCCCCCGACGGCTGGCACGCTTTTTTTCCACCAGCACGGCTTGGGCCAAGGGCCGGTAATCCACAGGCAACCGAGCCGCACGCAGGGCTTTGACCTGGCCGGGGCTCACGCGCGTTATCAAAACCCGGGGGCTGCGGCGGAAAAGCGCCCGCACAATAGCCAGCAACTGCGGAACCGTTTTGCCCGGTGCAAACACGACCTCCGGAACCCCCTGCCGCAGTTGACGATGGTGGTCCACCTTGGAAAAGCCCAA
>JAAXVQ010000435.1 GCA_013335425.1 Candidatus Firestoneibacteriota bacterium
ATGCTCCAACAACATCACGCCGGATAAAATCAGCGAACCCGGATTGACTTTGTCCAAGCCGGCATACTTGGGTGCCGTGCCGTGCGTGGCTTCAAACACGGCCACACCGGCTCCAATGTTGGCGCCTGGCGCCATGCCCAAACCGCCCACCTGCGCTGCGCAGGCGTCTGAGAGATAGTCGCCGTTTAAATTCGGCGTGGCGATGACGCTGTATTCCTCGGGGCGCAGCAACACCTGCTGGAACATGGCATCGGCGATCCGGTCCTTGATGAGGATTTTTCCAGACGGGACTTTGCCGGCATACTTTTCGTAAAGATCTTTCTCGGTGATTGTCGCGTCGCCGAATTGTTCGGCCGCAGTTTGATAACCCCAATCGCGGAACGCGCCCTCGGTATACTTCATGATGTTGCCTTTATGCACCAGCGTGACGGACTCCCGGCCTTGCTCCATGGCATATCGGATGGCCGCCGCCACCAGCCGGGCGGTATTTTTCTTGGTCATGGGTTTCAAACCCAGCCCGGCTTCCGGATCCACCGGAGACTTCAGCTCTTGGGTGATAAAAGCCGCCAACTTCCGGGCCGCCTCGCTGCCCGCGGGCCATTCCAAGCCGGCGTAAACATCCTCGGTGTTTTCCCGGAAAATCACCACATTGAGCTTTTCCGGATGCACCACCGGCGCCGGAGTCCCCGCAAAATAGCGGACCGGACGCACACAGGCGTACAAATCCAACTCCTGACGCAGGCTCACGTTTAAGGAGCGAAAACCGCCTCCCACGGGCGTGGTCAGAGGTCCTTTAATGGCGACGCGATATTGCCGGATGGCGTCCAGGGTCTCGACAGAAAGTGCTGAAATCCCTGCAGATACGGCTTTTTCCCCAGCCAGAATCTCCAGCCAGCGGATGCCCCGTTTGGGCCCATAAACCTTCGCCACGGCCGCTTCCAGCACCCGACGCGTGGCGTGCCAGATATCGGGGCCTATGCCGTCCCCTTCAATAAAAGGAATAATCGGAAACGCGGGCACTTCCAGACGGTTGTTTTTCCACCCGATGGTCTGCCCCCCGGTGGGCGGCGCGTAGGAGATGGTCCCCATGGGCTATTAAGCCCCCTTCTTGTTGAGTAAAGCCACCCACTCGGAATAATGTATTTTGGCCTGTGCCCACATTTCTTCTTCGGAAATGCCGGTGGTGCGGTCCTCGGCATATTGTTTGTCCACCCAGTCTTTCATGGCCAAAACCCCGGGATCGGCTTTGGTGGCCTTGTTGCTCTCCGGCAGTTTGAGCCGGTTGTTCAACCAGTAGGCAATGCCCGCCGCGCCGGATTTGTCGGTAATGCCGATGTCCACCGGACGGTTGAGCACCTTGGCCGTATCGAAAATGTTGTAGATCTCCTGGTCTTTCATCAGGCCGTCCACATGGATGCCGGCCCGGGTCACGTTAAAATTCGCGCCCACCATGGGCTGGTTGTGGGGGATTTGGTAATGCATTTCCTTCTCGAAATATTGGGCGATTTCCGTAATCACGGTCGTGTCCATGCCCCCGGCATCTCCCCGCAGCCCGATGTACTCAATCACCAGCGCTTCAATCGGGGTGTTGCCGGTTCGCTCGCCGATGCCCAGCAGCGAGCCGTTGGCCGCCGAACAGCCGTAAAGCCAGGCCGCCACGGTGTTGTTCACGCCGCGATAAAAATCGTTGTGCCCATGCCATTCCAGCAAAGCCGAAGGCACGCCTGCGAGTTGGTTGAGCCCGTAGATGATGCCGTTGACGCTGCGCGGCAGCATGACGCCGGGAAAGCTCAGCCCGTAGCCCAGCGTATCGCAAGCCCGAACTTTGATGGGAATACCGGACTCTTTGGAGAGGCGCATCAACTCCTGCACAAAGGGAACGATGAAGCCGTAAAAATCGGCCCGGGTGATGTCTTCCAAATGGCAGCGCGGAATCACACCGATTTCCAAAGCCGCCTTGACGATGTCCAGATAATCTTCCATTGCCTGCTTACGGGTCTTTTTCAACTTGTTGAAAATATGATAATCCGAGGCCGACGTCAGGATGCCCGTCTCCTTCAAGCCCATTTCCTTTACGATCTTGAAATCGGATTTGTTGGCGCGGATCCAGCCCGTAATTTCCGGAAATTCATAGCCGCGCTCCTGGCATTTGCGCACCGCTTCCTTATCCTTGTCGGTATAAAGGAAAAACTCGCTTTGCCGGATCTTGCCGAACGGGCCGGAGAGTTTATGCAGCAGGTCGAACAAGTGGACGATTTGGTCTGCGGTAAACGGCGGCAAGGCCTGTTGCCCGTCGC
>JAAXVQ010000082.1 GCA_013335425.1 Candidatus Firestoneibacteriota bacterium
CAGTAATCGTTTCGAATCACCTCTAAAAAGATATCCGCCGGCCCAAAAACGATTCACTTCCTCCCACGCCAGGGAAATTTTCTTAAGTGAAACTCCCAGGTCCAATAAATTGGGAGTCGGCACTATCCGCATAGCCTCAAGGGCCTTTACCCGCGCCAATCGTGCTTCCGAACCCTCAAAAACATTCGGCTTGGAATAGCTCAGCAGATTGACCAATCCCGCTTCCAGCGTTCTTTTAAGGTCATAGTTCCCTGTGCGACCGATTATTTTATACAAAGGAAACCAAAACTGCCTCAGCCATACTGTGTCAGGATCTCTTTTCCCGATTTGGCGTAAGGCCGAGTTCAATTGCCCGGCCGCTTCCGCGCCAATGAAGCTGAACTGATAATCCTCATCCCCAAAAAACATTTCGTATATCGGCCGAATTTCCCGTACGCCCAAAGCCCCGCTGGGATCCGCCTCCCATAAAAGCACCATTAAAGCGCTCAAACCTTCGTCTCTGGCCAAACTCTTGGCAAAACGCAATTTTTCGGACCCGTTTTTGGGAAATGTCGCCTTGAATCTGGGAGTCCAAACAGTTTCCAGCAGCGCCTGCCGTCCGGCGCCTTTGAGCAGCACCTGCCGTTTAAGATCTAAGGTTCCAAGCGCCTTGGCCAAACCTATCAGGTTGCCGGGGGTTTTTTGCTTGCCGGTTTCATACAACGGCAACCAAACTTCTTTGATCCATTGCCCGGTATTATCCATGGCTCCAAACGCCTCGGCTAATCCGCCTAAACTTTTATCGGTCGAATTTTCTTCATATCGTGGTAGCCATTGTTCGTAAAACCACCGCCCAGTCCTGTCCCGGGCTGCCAGCGCCATGGCCAAGTACCCCAGCAGTCCTTCTGAAATTTGGCCCAGAAAACGATAGTCTTCTCCCTGCACTTCGTCATATTTCTCCAACCATTTAGCCAATTTCTCGTCTGCCTGAACAAGCCGACCTTGCTTCAACATTGCGGCGAGGGCGCGTGCCAACCCGCCCAGGGATTGCACGGCCGCCTTGGGTCCCTCCTCGGAATCTCCCCGAAGAATTTTTTCATATTCCGGCCACCAGATCGTATCAAGCCATCGCCCTGTCGGGTCCGACCCAGCCAATGCTTCGGCCACTTCACCCAAACTTGCCGCCGCCCAGGCCGGGTTAGCGGCATAAACTTTTTTCCATAGAGGTTCCCAAATTTCTCGATACCAGGATGCATCCGGGTAAAATTTCGCCAACGCCAGGGCAAGTTTTCCCAAAGCAAGCGCTGCCTGTTGCTCATGCCCCTGCCCCAGCCATCCTTGAATCAGGGGCAAGCACTCTTGTACGAGAAGCTTGCCGGACGGATCTTTGTCGGCCAAAATCAGAGCATAATCTCCCAGTGGCACGGGTTGGGAATTGTTCCACGAATAATCCAAATACGCTTCCGGAGAATTCAAGCTGCATAAAATGCGGCGCTGCAGATATTTTTCAGAATCTTTGGGTTTGGCCGAATCCAGGCCGGAAAATTCCGCAGGAAAAATTTGTTGTAAAAATTCCTCAAATCGGGGCGCAGATTGCGGTCGGCCCGGCAACACCGCTGCAAGCTGGAAAATCGTTGCCAACGTCAACGTACCTGCCGTAGAAAAATCATGAAAAAACGCCAGTACCAGAAGAAAAACGGCTGCCCCGGTTATCGCTCCCGCCAGCGCTCGCCAGGCGGATGTCGGCTCGATCCCTTGTTTGAGGGAGATTTTCCCCAGAAGCTCTTGTGCCTGCCTCCAACCCGCCGTCATCCGGGTTTGCCATGCTTGAAGGCTTGCTTGTTTCAACAGGCGAAAACCCGCTTCAGCCAACCAAGTCAAAAACGTCGCTACCGCTGCCCGACCGCCGGCTAAGATGCTCCCCCCTATGCGCGCCGGCTTGCGTTGGGCACTCGTTGCGATCTCTCCAAGTACTTTCCAAGTGCCGGCGGTGATAAGTCGATACTCGCGTTCCTGCCCGATCCCGCCCACCCGCAACCGAGTTTGCAGCTCCGTGTGGTTTTCGAAGTTCAGCCCGTCCTGAGCCGCCAATACCGGAAAACTTTTTCCCCGGGTCAGCGCCACATAGACTTCGCATCCGGGTGTCACGGGAAAATCAAACCCCGCCGCCCGACTCGCCTGGAGGGGTGTTAAATGAACAAGTTTTAAGGCATCATCCCTGTACTGCTCCCGCAGCCAGGCTTGTACGGCCGGCTGCAGTCGGGGTCTGAATTTTAAAGTCAAGTATTGCCCGAGCGTTCCCAGATTGACCCCGAGAATCTCCTTAAAAAAGCTGGTCTCCGGCCACACCCGCGGCGCCAGAATGGTTTGGTTTTTCGCCAACAACTTCTCGATCGGCAGCTTTTTTCCCTGCAATATTGAAAAATAGGGATTGGCTGCGTCCTGTTTCGTCAGGCGCGGTTTGATGGAGAGATAACCGATACCTTGTTTCTTCAATTCACTTAAAAAGCCGTCGCTATGAAACCCGCCGGTGATGACCACGGCCAAATTTTCATGGGCGTCTTCCATTTTGCGGGTTAAGTTCACGGCAAAATGCTGGCTGCGGATATCCGCCAAACGGTAAAATTCCGCCACCTGCCCGAGGTAGGCATCCAACGCATAAAGCTCCGGATCAACCGCCTCCGGCCCGGCTTGCTGTTGCAGGAACCGGCTGAACGAACGGACGCTGAACTTTTCCCGTTGCGTCCTGAACTCCCGCAGTTCTTCCTGTGTGGCGGAAATGTTCAGCAATTTCTCGACGATATCCAACCGGCGGTATTGTGCGTCGAGTTCCCGTTGCAATTCCGAGGTATAAAGCGCTTCCCGCAAAGCTTCATCCAGCATGTCCATTTGCAAAAACAACGCGTCCGGTTCCACCTTTTCCCCAAACAGGTTGGTCCCCTGGCGCAAGTACTGCTCCAACTGCGGATACGCGGCCAAGCTCTCCCCCTGCTCATCAGCCAAGCGCTTCAGCTTGGCCGCATAACCCAGCACGTCCAATTGACCGCTGCGGTAGGCCATGCGCTCCTGGTCCAAAGCCAGCAAGGCCGGATTGTAAATGTCGTTTTTAAGGGCATCCAAACTTTCGCGCAAGTCCAGGCAATAGCCCTGGCTTTCGGCATTTAAAAATCCATGCACGGCTGCCAGGCTGTCTTCATACAACTTGGGCGTTTCAATGCCTTCCAGTTTGACGGGGTATTCCCCCGTGCCCCCGTAGTACTCCGCCCCCGTGAGCCGGCCTTGTTTCACATAATAATCCCCGACCGCTTCACGGATTTCTGCAATGGGAAAACTGCGGATTGGATCGATATCTTCCGTGCCAAACGCGCCTTCCTCACCCACCAATTTGAGCCCATGTTCCTTGGCCAGCAGGTGGATCATGCCGGCAATGTTCTTCTGCACCTCGTAGTTGCAATGCAGGTCCTGGATATGAATGATGAGTTTATTTTGGCCTTGGAAGGCTTTTTCGACGGAACCCAACTGAGCGGGCAGATCGACGGATTTTCCCTCATACACAACGCTCAAATGTTTCGCAAGCGATATTGAATACGCTCCAGGCTCAAAGGCCCATGTCATATATGGGAAAATGAATGACAAGGAGGTGATAATCGTTATTACTTTAAATAAAACTCTTTTCATAATTAACCTTTTATAGATGCGTTTCATTTTGCAGCTTTTTCTTTAAGGATATCATAGGAAATGCCCGAATTCAAATATTGGGCTGAAGAATATGCCGACTGCAGGAAATAATAAGTCTCGACTATGGCAAAATTGCGTTTTCTACGCTTTTTGACATACCGAACGAAGTGAGAACTCCGGAAAAGCCTTTAAAAAAATGACTTTTCAAAAGACCTCTCGCTGCGCTCGAGTGACAACAGTACTTTTATTTAAAATTTGCCAAAGTCGAGTTCCTATTTATAAATTATTTTCAGTTGAGGCCGTTTGGATGGATTTAATGAGTATTCGCGGCCGAAAAAAGTGACCATATTGGACCCGCCGGCCTCCATATCGGCTTTGATAAGCAAGCCGTAATTGGGATAACCGTTAAACCAGTTTTGTACGGTCGTTGGGTCCAAATGCACTTCCAGACAAGGGGCTGTCTGGAGATTCATGCCCTCGGCCGTAAACCCGCCCAAAGGCAATGCCGCCAAATAGTCCCCGCCGTCATTGTCCCAACGCCCGGCGAGATCCGCATATATCCAAGTCGCATCTTCCTCGGTCCAGGCCTTGGTCACGGGATAGACATGCGCGGTAATCCGCCCGGGTCCACAGAAGGTGGTGTTGGGATAAAGGATTAAAATCGCGTGTAAAATAGTGGCCTGGGCCGGCAAACCGGCTTGGGCGAGGTCAAAGTAGAACAACAACCGGTTGATATTGCCGTTTTTCTCCAAGCCCAGGCTCAACGACGGCAACCGCCCCTGCTTCCCGCGGGAAGAACAAATCATAGTGCCCCGTCCCCGGCTTTCTCCCGGTACCGGCTGGATCACCGCCTCGGCATAACCCGAACCTGCAGGCCCCTGGGGGCCGGGGGGACCCACCTGAACCACATTGGCCGGTCGCCGGCAAGCTGAGAATAAAACCAGACTTAAGCTCAGCCATAGCACGATTTTTTTCTTCATCGGTCTCCTTAAAACCACTTATAAGAACCTTGTTGCATCATCCCGGAGATGATTCGGGATTCAACGATTCCTGATGGGTATCCGGACCCTGTTTTCAACAGAGTAACGGTCAAATGAATGAAATCCGCTATTTGAAACCGGGCTTTCGTTCCTACCTACCAAAGCGCGCTGGGACGGCGTTTGGCTTTTGGCAATCGCCGGGGGTTGCCTTTTTTGCGCGTAGTGCCGGACCAGGCTTGCTCCTCGCGCTTGCCCTGCCAGAAATCATGCCCCGGCGGGGGCAATGCCCGCGGCCGAGTCCGCGCCGTCAATTCTTCCGGCGGGATAATCCCTGCCCCATAACTCCGACAGGCCGCCGCCAGGTCGCGGTCCGCGGTGGCCACCAGCATGCCCTGGCTGGGTCCGGCTTCGGCAATTAAATCCTTGATCACGTCATCGGCAGTTTCTCCGCGCGCGGAAAAAATCACTTCAATGCCGGATTTTTCCGTGCGGTGCCGGTAAGGGTTCGGGCTGGCCGTCCCGTCGAACACCAACGTAACCCGGTGATCGGTTCCGCGACGGTATTGCGCCAACCGCTGGATCAAGAGCTCCTGGGCGCCGTAAAAATTTTTCCGTTCCGCCTCGGAAAGCTTGCCGTCGCGACGAATAATGTTGAACCCATCCACCAACAAATGTTTGGCCATAATCGCGATGAACAGGCGTGGGAGCCCGTCCTTGCCGCCTTCCCTTTTAGGTAGGGGCATGACCAATCATGCCCCACCCATAAAAAACACGCCGGAATCCTGACGGACTCCGGCGTGGATGCGTTCGGTCAACCAGACAATTACAACGAAAACTGCAGGCTGACGCCCGCCAAAATCCGCCAATCGGCCGCGGGGGCGTATTGGGGACGGTCGTCTTTTTTCTCCAAGGGAATCTCATAGGCAATCTTGGCCTTGAAAGGCCCGGCATGCAGGCGGATGCCCGGAACCAGTTTAAGCGTGCTGCCGGCGGTATTGTCGATGACATTGCCGTCGAGCGCAGCGTTGCCGTATTTGTCGCCCAGCAATTCCGCATGCAGCGAAAGCACGTCCCCGGCGGGGATTTCCAAGCCTACGGCATAGCGCACATCGTTGCCGGGTTTCAATTTCACACCTTGGTCGACTATGGGATTTCCGCCGGCATCAAAACCCGTCACCGAGAACGTATAATCGCCGCGATATTGAAAACCTGCGTTCGCGTAGATCTTCAAAACCATGGCATCTATACCCGCCGCTACAAACGGCTGGATATCCAAGCCTTCGCCCAGATATTTTTTAGGATCGCCCGTGGGAAAGTTGGCATCCACGCCCGCGCCCAAGCTGACCACGGGCAGGGTCAACGCTGTTTTCACCATTAAACCGACGTTCTTCAACCCCGAGTAATTCTGGTCCTGCGAATTTTTCCCCAGATTATCCTGCACCGTACTTTTGGCCGTGCCGTAGGGCACAGTAACCTTGGCTTCCAAAACCGGCAGACCCACGCGCACAAACACCGGAACATCCATAAACGCCTGCTCGGTTTTCGGCAGACCCTCTTTCTCAACTTTAGTATACGCGTAATCCACGTCCGCCCCCACCTCAATGCCCGCCAACCCCGTCACATTGGCTGCTTGCTCAAAGGAGATCGGTTCCGCCCAAGCCATTCCCGACAAACCCAAACCTGCCACACACACCGCTGCTGCCCATCGCTTCATGGTCGACACCTCCGTGGATTCGGAACAAGTGCAATGCACCGTCATCTAAACGCTTATTTTAATACAGGGACCGCTGAATAGAAATGTTTTTTTCATCCCGCCCTGAATTACGCCGCGGGCAAAGTCAAAACTTCCCTTGCCGCTCCTTGGTGCCGCACCTATAATGGCGCCTATGCGCCCTTCAATCCTACCATCGGCTTTTTCCGGCCGGGCTTTAACTTGGTTTATCGGTTTATTATTTTTGCCCCCTTGGCTGCTCATAGCCTGGATGCATGCACAAGGCTGGGATCTGGGCTGGAATCCCGCCGGTCAAACCATATTTTTTTTATCTGCTTTGGGCTTGTTCCCGGGCCTGGCGGCCTGGGTGGCCGTCGGCGCGCTGCCCATCGACCCGCTGCCGATTATGATCGGAAAAGCCGGCCGCGGCCGTTACCTGGCCGCCGCCTTTACCCTGCTGCCGTTTGTTGGCGCGCTGGCTGCGGCCATCAGCGTGCTGGTTCAATGGGCGGCTTGGGACTTGACCCTGCAAACACTGCATCACGAATTGTTTCTGCGCTTGGGCAAAACCGCCTTGCCCCTGCCCCTGACACCGCCCCCGGTTTGGGCGGTATGGCTTTTTTCCTTTTTCATCAGCCCTTGGCTCTTTCTGCCCCTGGCTTGGGTTGAAGAAACCGGCTGGCGCGGGTTCGGCTACGCCTGGTTGCGCCCCCGCGGTTTTTGGACCACGGCCTTAGGCTTGGGTGTTTTAAGCTGGGCTTGGCGCCTGCCTTTGCTTATTTGGGGATACCCGTATCCCGGGCATCCCTGGTTGGGACCGCTGGTCGGCTTGGGTTTTCAATTGGGTTTTTCCGTGACGGCAACTTGGCTGAGGGAAAAATCCGGAGGCCTGCTGGCGCCGGCCTTGGCTCGCAGCACGCTTTTCGGGGCGGCCCTGATCCCGTTGTCTCTGACCGTGGATTATGATCCGCTGCTGGCTCACCTGCAAGGCGTCATCGGGGTAGGCTTGATGGGTTTGCTGGCGCTCTTCGGCGCTGTGACGGGATGGTTTTCCCAAGATGCAGATTCCGCCGATCTCCACCTTTAAAAGGGTCATTCCGCCGGAAACCGCCCCACGGCCGTCGCCCTCCGGGCAAACTTCCGGCTATTCCAAATAAGGATCGCCTTTGAGCAGGTAGTTGCGCACATAATCGCTCACCGCGTCTTCCAAGGGGCGGAAAACCACCGGGCATCCGGCCCGTTTGAGTTTTTCAATATCGGCTTCGGTGCGGTACTGGTAACGGTCGCGCAGGGCTTCGGGCATCGGAATGTAATCAATCTGCGCCGGTTGGTCCACGGCGGCAAAAACCGCCTGCACCAAATCCTTCCAAGTGCGGGCACGGCCGGTGCCGACGTTGTAGATGCCGTTGACCTTGGGGTGTTCCAAAAACCACGCCATGACCTCGACGACATCCTTCACGTAAACAAAATCCCGGA
>JAAXVQ010000436.1 GCA_013335425.1 Candidatus Firestoneibacteriota bacterium
TTGAGCCGTGCCCATGCCTTCCAAATAGGAATTTTTAAACGTCATGCACGCCACGGCCATGACATCCTGGCGCATCCAAAGCCAATCGGTTTTGGACGACTCGGCCGTGGACGTGTTCGCGGCCGCAACGTCAGGTTTGGCGGCGGGTATCGCCACCGGCATCAGCGCGCTGACGGCCGCCGTGTTGCCGGCGGAAAAAGCCTGCGCTTCCTGGTTCCAAACTTTCAAAGACGTCATGTCGCCCCGGATTTGCCGGCGCATAAGCTGCTGATACCCCTCATCGGTGCGAAAACTGTCCGGCAAGGGGCGCAGCACCACTTCTTTCAGCGTACCGGTATTTTTCAGCCAATGGAGCGCTTCAAACAGCGGGGGCGTAATGCCGCTGTTCCAATCCACCACCCACAATTGTTGCACCCAGCCTGGCAACCCCAGAGCCAAAACCAGACCCAGCCACAGCAGCCGTTGGGGGCGCGGGAAGTGCGCCACCCAGAGCCAAAACTGTTCCGCAGCCGGCAAAGAAGCCAGTATCAGGACCGGGTAGACGAACTGAACCGTGTTCCACTGCAGCCCGGTTTGCACAAACAAAATCGGAACCAGGAAACCGCCCACGGACATGAGGGCCGTAAAGAGCATGACGGGTTCGGTTTTATGAAAAAAGCGCAGGGATTTATAGAGCATGGGCAAGGCCATGATCCTAACCCCGAGATTGCCGATGACGAACACCAAGAGCAAACCGAGCATCATCAAAGCCACGAGCCCGGGGCGTTGGGCAAATAAAATTTTCAGTTGTGTCGACGTCATCAGGGCCATGCGGTCGGGTGCCACCAGCATGCTCCCCAGGTTGAACCCGGGCAGAAAATGCACCAAAGATTTCGCCTGACTGTTCATAGGAAGATAACTCAAGGCAAAAACCGGCAGCATGGCCAACCAAGCCCAAAGCAGGGCATATTCGCGGTCCCTAAGCCAACGGATCGCCGCCACCATGAAGAGCGCGATCAAGACCAACGCGGCCGGGAATATTTTAAACCCGGGCAGCATGCCCCAAAACAGGGCGACCAAAATTAAAAATCCCCAGTGCCGTTCCCGCAGCCAACGGATGAGAGCCCACAAACCCATCAGCAGAAACAAATGACTCGAAACGACCCCGGGGTTGAAGATATGTTCAATCGGCGAGCTGACCCAAAAAATGCTGTCCCACAGGAAATAATGCTCCGGACCAAACAACAAGGGCATGAAATAACCAAAGTTTGCCGAAAACATGACCAGCCCGGCGGCCAAATAGGCGGTGGCGTTTTTCCCAAACCAAGTGCGCGCCGCGACAAAGGTCGTCAGCACCAACAACCCCGAATAAAAAATGGGCGCAATATGCAGATACAGATTCCAGGCATCCACCACGGGGGCCAAGCGCAAAACGGCACCCCACAGCAAGGGAGAAAAAATATGGTAATTCGTCAGGATATGTCCCGAGAACCCGCCGAGTTCGATCGGATAGGTCCGGGACAGCTGAAAGAGGTTGAACACATGCCAGGTCGCGTCACAGCCGTGCCAGGCCAACAGGTCCACGCCGCGGGCCGTAAGCCAGCCGGTCCCCAGGCAAAACCGGCCCTGGGCCACGATGCCCAAACCCAGCAGGATCCACAACGGCCAAAACGCCCGCAGACGTTCCTCGACCGGCACTTCATTTTCCACGGCCACCAGCAGGCGCTCGCGGCGCAACTGCGATATCAACCACCAAGCTTCGGTACCCGCGGCACCCAAAACATAAAACCACAATAACCCTTGGGCGTGCAGCAAGGAGAGACACCAATAGACCAACACCAGCAGCCCGGCGCCTCCCACCCAAGTCGCGGCAAACTTCTCCAAAGGAGTCAGGGAAACCTTCAAAAGTCTCAACCCCAAACGACCGGGGAGGTAAATGGCCGCCCCTGCCGCCAGTCCCGTTAAGAGCAACTGCCAAAAAAACGCACTCAGGGTAATCATATCGTCCTTTCCTTCCGGAGCCGAAACTTGCGGTTTTTCCGGGAATCGCCCAGCTCAACACCGTTCTCGGCTCTTGGCCGGCGGGCCGAACCTGCGCAGCGTTTTCTTCTTCCTGCCGGCTGCCCATTTTGCATTTGTTTTCCAAGCCGGTCAAGCGCATATTTGCCGCCCGGCCGCGCCCGCAAAATGCCGAAATCTTCCGAATATCGGCAAGGCGGTTGATTTTTTCGAAAAAAAACTATACTCAGCGGCTTTCAAGTTTTAGAATCAAGAACAGTTTTTCAATGCC
>JAAXVQ010000083.1:0-2280 GCA_013335425.1 Candidatus Firestoneibacteriota bacterium
ATCAAAGATGATGATATTCAGCTTGCTCGTCGCTTCTATAGCATCAGCGCCTTTGAAAATAATACCGTTTTCTGCACCTTTACCGCTGCCTGCCATGATAGCGCTTGGTGTGGCTAAGCCCACGGCGCACGGGCAGGAAATCACTAACACAGAGATGGCCATCTGCATCGCGGTTTTAAACAAGGAGCCCGTGCTGCATGATCAGATGGCCGGCGCCCTGGGCACGGCCGGAGACAAAGTGGCCGGATGGTTTTCCCGGTCAACGGCTGATCCGGCGCCGGTTCCGGCCGCGGAGTCCGGCCGGCCGTTGCTGGTGGAAACCGCTCCGGCGCAGTTCAAGCCCGTGGCGCTGATTTCCGACGGCGGTATTTTTGTGCTGGGCAGCAACGGCGAGGTGAAGACCTGCTCCTTGGAAACCACGGCCGAACGTTTTCCGGTGGTGACCGGCCTGCAGGTGCGGGAAGTGCCGGGCACCATGGGCGTGGTGCTCAAAACCACGGTCGACATGGACGTGATCCGCACCGTGCTGGGCGCCCCCTGGGTGGACCAACTGTCGGAGATCAATGTGGCGGAGTTGCCCGCGCTGGTGCTCTTCACGCGGGACGGACTCAAGCTGAAGTTGAATGCAGACGGTCAACTGGCGCAAAACATTCGCCGTCTGTCCACGGTGCTTCAGGACCTGCGCGCGCGCGGCTGGGAAGCTTTGGCCGTGGACGCGCGGTACAAGGACCAAATGGTGGTTACACCGTCTCGGCGAAAGTGATGAGACGGGGGTTCGGGGGCGCAGCCACCCGACCAAGTTGGGAAGGAAAGCAAGCAAGACGCAGCGGCGTCTGCGTCAGGGAAACCTGTGGTTTCCCTGAAAGCGCCGTCCTGCGGCCGGAGGTGAGGCATGGCCAAAGAGTCGTATGACAACCTGGTGGTGGGGCTCGACCTGGGCACCACGAAGATTTGCGCGGTCATTGCCGAGATTCAACCCTCGGGGGTGGCCAACATCATCGGCATGGGCACCAAGCCTTCCAAGGGCTTGCGCAAGGGCGTGGTGGTCAATATTGAGAACACCATCGAATCCGTGAAGTTGGCCGTGGCCGAAGCCGAACGCATGGCCGGGGTCAAGGTGGGCTCGGTGTTCGCCGGCATCGCGGGCGGGCACATTAAGGGACTCAACTCCCACGGGGTGATTGCGGTCTCGCACAAGGACAAGGAAATCACGCGCGAGGACGTGGAGCGGGTGATCGAGGCGGCCAAGGCCATTGCCCTGCCGCTGGACCGCGAGATCATCCACGTGCTGCCCCAGGAGTTCATCATCGACAACCAAGACGGCATCCGCGAGCCCGTGGGCATGTCGGGCGTGCGCTTGGAGGCCGAGGTGCATATCGTCACCGGCGCGGTGACCAGCGTGCAGAACATCATCAAGAGTGTGGAACGCGGCGGGTTCGGCGTGGAGGACATCATCCTCCAGCCCCTGGCCAGTTCCGAAGCTGTGCTCTCGGCCGACGAACGCGAGTTGGGCGTGGTCTTGGCCGACATCGGCGGCGGCACCACGGACGTGGCCGTGTTCATCGACGGTGCGCTTTGGCACTCCGGGGTGATCGCCATCGGCGGCAACCAGTTGACGGCGGACATTGCCATCGGTTTGCGCACGCCCAATCAGGAGGCCGAGGAGATCAAGCATAAGTACGGCTGCGCCTCGGTCGGCATGGTCGCCGAAGGTGAAGAAATCATCGTCCCCGGTGTGGGCGGGCGCGCGCCGCGGACCCTGCCCCGACGGCAGCTGGCGGAGATTATTCAGCCGCGCATGGAAGAGATTTTTGAACTCATCGACGCCGAGATCAAGAAAAACGGGTTTGAGGAAAAAGCCGCGGCCGGGTTGGTGTTGACCGGCGGTTCCTCGCTGCTGGCCGGCACCGCGCAGTTGGCCGAGGAAATTTTACAGGTGCCCGTGCGCATCGGCGTGCCCAAGAACGTGGTGGGCATGGTGGACATCGTCAACTCGCCGATCTATGCCACGGCCGTGGGTCTGGTCTGCTTCGGCGCCAAAACCCGCAATGCCGGCCGCGGCACGCGCTCCCGCGGCGGAAGCGCCAAACCCATGGGCTCGGTTTTGCAGAGGATGAAGAACTGGTTTACGGAATACTTTTAGGGCGGAAAATAGAAAGTAGAGAGTAGACGATTAGGGTGGAAAACGAAAGTTGGGACGAAGGGTAGCTTGGATTTAATCTACTTTCGACTCTCGACTTTCTAATCTCGGCGGCCCGCGGGCGGGCCGCATGGGGGTGG
>JAAXVQ010000083.1:2290-7790 GCA_013335425.1 Candidatus Firestoneibacteriota bacterium
AAACTTTCGGCCAACATCAAGGTGGTGGGTGTGGGGGGCGGCGGCAACAATGCGGTGAACCGCATGATCGACACGGGCATTCGCGGCGTGGAGTACTTAAGCGTCAACACCGATGCCCAGGACCTCGTCTCGGCCTTGGCGCCGGTGCGCATGCAGATCGGGCGCCAGCTGACGCAGGGGTTGGGAGCGGGCGCAGACCCCGAGGTCGGGCGCAAAGCGGCCCTGGAGAGCCAGGACGAGATCTGCGCGGCCATTGCGGGCGCGCACATGGTGTTCATCACCGCCGGTTTGGGGGGCGGCACGGGCACGGGGGCGGCCCCGGTCATCGCGGAATTGGCTCGCAAGCAGGGCGCCCTGACCGTGGCGGTGGTCACTTATCCGTTTGCCTTTGAAGGGCGCACCCGGCGGTCGCAGGCCGAAGCCGGCTACCAGGCTCTGACCGAAGTGGTGGACACGGTCATCAAAGTGCCCAACGAGCATTTGCTCAAAGTGGTGAACCGGCAGACCACGCTCATCGAGGCGTTCAAGCTGGCCGACGACGTGCTGCGCCAGGCCGTGCAAAGCATCGCCGAGCTTATCACGGTGCCGGGCATCATCAACTTGGATTTTGCGGACGTCAAAACCGTCATGGCCAACATGGGCGGGGCCATGATGGGCATCGGCACGGCCGGCGGCGAGCAGCGGGCTCTGAAAGCCGCTACGCAGGCCATTTCCAGCCCGTTACTTATGGATGTGAACATCCAGGGGGCGCGCGGGCTGCTGATCAACATCACGGGCGGACGGACCCTGACCCTGCATGAGGTCAGTGAAGCTACCAGCGCGATTTTTGAAAGTGCGGGCAAGGAAGCCAACGTCATTTTCGGGACGGTGGTGGACGAGAGCATGAACGACGAGGTCAAAGTCACGGTGATTGCCACCGGCTTCGAAGAGGCGCAGCACCAGAAGGAAAAAGAACAGCAGCGCCGAACCGTGAAAATGGTCGATTTGAACACTTACCTGAATTCCCGGGAACCTATGCGCCGCGGCTCACTGGGCGGAGAGAACTTGACCCTGGAATCGGTGCTCGCGGAAACGGACCTCGACATCCCGACGTTCCTGCGGCGAAAAGTGGAGGCGCGTTAACCACATGTCTGCGCAAGGTCGGCGGATATTGGCGGGTTGGTTGGCGGTTCTGACCCTGGGGGTTGGGGCGGCGCAAGGCCGAACCCTAAACCCAGAGTCCGCGCCCCGCCCGCTGCGTCTGGAAAGCCCGACCGCCAAGCCTTGGCTCGCCCCCGTGCAGGAAGTGGACGGGGTGTCGGTTTTCCCCCTGCGCCCGGGTTTGGAATACTTGGGCGGGACCATGCGCTGGAATCAGACCTTGCGCAAAGTGGTCTTGGTGGGCCCGCAAGGGCGCACGGCCGAAGTGGTGGTGGGTTTTCCCAAAGCCCTCATTGACGGCAAACGTTGGATGCGTTTGCCGCATTTGTTGCTCTGGCGGCAAGGGCAGGTTTATATCAGCCCGGAAGCCTTTGCCCGCCTGTGGCGGGAAATCTCGGATCCGACTTTCCAGTATAACGCCTTGACCCGGACGCTGGCGTGCCGTTTGGGCGCCGCGGCGTCCGCGGCAGCGCCGAGTGCGGCCGCGGTCCCCACTACCGCCGCTGCTGTGCCTCCGGCAGCCAAGAACCAGTCGGCGGGCATCAAGTGCGTGGTGGTGGACGCCGGGCACGGGGGCAAGGACCCCGGCGCCATCGGGCCCACGCAATTGCGCGAAAAAGTGGTGACCCTGGAAATGGCCCAACAACTGGCGCTCATCCTGGAACACGATCTCGGCTGCAAAGTCATTTTGACCCGAAGCGACGACACCTTTATCCCCCTGCACGAGCGCCCGGAGATCGCCAACCGCGTTTCGGCGGACCTGTTTGTTTCCATCCATGCCAACGCCTCACCCGACCGCAAAGCCACCGGCAGCCAAGTTTTCGTCTACAACCGGGAAGCGTCATCCCGCAAGGCCGAGGAAGTCGCCCGCTTTGAAAACAAGGACGTCAATGTTTTGGAAATCATCAAGGACGATTTGCGCCAATCCGTGCACGAAGTGGACAGCATCACCGTGGCGGGCCTCATCGGCCAGGAATTCGACAAAGGCCTTTCCGAAACCCGGCGCATTGAGCGCGCGCCGTTTTACGTCCTGGCCAAGTCCCACATGCCCTCGGTCCTGGTGGAAACCGCCTTTATCAGCAACGCAGAAGAGGAACGTAAACTGCGCCAAAAGGAATTCTGCCTGAAAATGGCCCGAGCCATCGGGTCCGGGTTGCAGGAGTACGCCCGCGAAAAGAATCAACAGCAGAGCCGGGACGGGCGCCCCGGAGCTCCCCGAATGGCAAGGGTGCCGTAAGGTGCGCGTACTCCTTCCCGGGTTAGATTGACAGGGGGAAAGCCAAAGCGTATAATCTGCGCTACCTGATCAATGAGGGGAAGCGTATGCGGCGATTGTGGATAACTTGTCTGGGGGTCGGTGTTTGCGGCAGTTGGTTGGCCTGCACCCCCGCGGAAATAAAACCCACGACCGGCGGGCCCGAGCCGGGCACGCTTCCGTCATCTTCTGGCGTACGTGTGCTGGACCGGGTGCGCGTGGGGTTCAACCCCATCGGCGTGGCCGTAACGCCTGACGGACAATTCGTCTACACGGCAGACAGCACCAGCCAGACCGTCACCAAAGTTTCCACCGCCACCCGGCGGGCGGTTTCCACCATTCAACTAAACGTGCATCCGGTTTGGCTGGCCGTGGCGCCTCTGCACGGCTGGCTGTGCGTCACCGCCCGGGACGAACACAACCTGACGCTGCTGGATTTGACGGGCAATTATGTGGTGGCTTCACTCGACCTTCCGTACAACCCCGAACAAGTCATCGTCAACCGCGAGGAAACCCTGGCCTATATCAGCAACCATAATGCGCCGTTCATCACGGTCGTGGATCTGCAGCACCGCAATGTGGCGCAGAACCTTTCCGTGGGCGGGACCGGACAGGGTCTGGCGCTGACGCTCGACGGCAAGGCGCTGCTGATGACCCTGCAAAACGAACAGTTTAACTTCATCGCCGTCTCCACCGTCGATCAGGCCGTTTTGGGACGGACCAATGCGGGCTCGGCGCCGACCACCATCGTACTGGACCCGGCCGGCGTGTACGCCTATGTGGCCAACCAGAACAGCAACGACGTTTCCATTGTGCATTTGCCCACCGTGCATACGGTGGTGACGTTTCCCGTCGGGCGCAGCCCCGTAGACATGAAAATCTCTCCGTCGGGAAAATATTTGTTCGTCAGTCTCAAAGGCGATAACCGCATGGCGGTGGTGGACACGGTCAGCCGGCAGGTCGTCCAAACCGTGGATTTGGACATCACGCCTTGGGGGCTGGGGTTGGCGCCGGACGGCAAGACGGCGTATGTGGCCGATTATGACGTGCGCAGTGTTTACCAGGAAGCGTTCAATGCTTCCCAACCCAACATGACGCTGGGCAACAGCGCCACCCGGCGAGTGGACAACAATGCGCTTTTGGTGATTTCCACGGAAATTTTTCCTTAAACTGTAGCCATAATCCCCAAGTCCAACCGGATACGCTGCCCAGCCGGAGTGTTATGGAAGGTGATCCAAATCGGCTGGGGCAACTATAAAGGATGGGATGACACCGTAACCATGAAAATTCTTTTTCCAGTTTCAGAAGCCGTACCCTTCGCCAAAACCGGCGGTTTGGCTGATGTGGCGGGAACTCTGCCGCAAGCGCTGGCCCGGTTGGGACATGAGGTTTACACGGTATTGCCGCTTTACCGGCACGTGCGCAACACCGGGGTGGGGTTGAATTCCACCCGCTTGAAACTCAGCGTGCCCCTGGGCAATCAGGTGCTTTCCGCCGAAGTCTGGGAAGCTCAAACGCCCAGCAACGGGGTGCATCAGTATTTTATCCAATATGATCCTTTCTTTGACCGGGCGGAACTATACCACAACGCCGAAGGCGATTATCGCGACAACGATCAACGGTTCACCTTTTTTTGCCGGGCGGTGATGGAACTGGGCATCACGCTCGGTCAGTCGTGGGACATCATCCATTGCCATGATTGGCACACCGGGTTGATCCCGGTCTACCTCAAAACGCTCTATGCCCATGAAACGGTTTACCGGCATTGCCGGAGCGTAATCACGATACACAACTTGGCGTATCAAGGCTTGTTTCCGCGTGAAAGCATGAGTTATACCGGCTTACCGGACTCGCTGTTTTCCGCGGAGGGCGTGGAGTTTTGGGGGCGCTTGAATTTCCTGAAATCCGGGCTGATCTTCGCGGATTGGATCAACACCGTTTCGCCGACCTATGCCCGGGAAATTCAAACCGCGGAATTAGGGCACGGTCTGGACGGTGTGCTGCGCCAACGCAAACATGAGCTTTCGGGAATCCTAAACGGCCTCGATTATACCATCTGGAATCCCCAAAACGATCCTTTCCTGCCCATCCATTTTCAGCCCCATGAATTGGAACGCAAACAGGAATTGAAGGCCGAACTGATGGAAGAACAGCGGATTTTTGCCATCAAGGATGCCCCGCTGGTGGGTATGATCAGCCGCTTGGATGAACAAAAGGGCTTGGACATATTGGCCGAAGCCGCCGAAACCCTGCTGAACCTCAACATGCACCTGATTATTTTGGGCACGGGAACGCGCAAGTTTCACGAGTATTTCCTGCATTTAAAGTCGAAATTTGCCCGTAAGCTGGCCGTGAATCTGGCGTTCAACAATGAACTGGCGCACCGCATCTATGCCGCCTCCGATATGTTTCTCATGCCCAGCCGGTTTGAACCCTGTGGTTTGGGACAATTGATCGCCATGCGTTACGGCACCATCCCCATCGTGCGGCATACGGGGGGATTGGCGGACACCGTCATTGAGTTCGACGGCAAGCAGGGGAACGGCTTTTGTTTCCAAGAGTACTCGGGTCACGCCTTGGTCAATGCCGCGCGCCGCGCGTTCGACCTTTACCAGGACAAGGACGCTTGGCAGAAAGTGGTGCATAACGCCATGCAGGCCGACTTTTCCTGGGAGCGTGCCGCCGGGGAGTATCATGTCCTGTATCATCGCCTAAGAGAAGCCGCCGCTGCGACCCCGGGGGCATAAAATTATCTTGCAATTTTTAAGCACTTTAGTTTATAGTAACTAGCTCTTTTTGATTTTAGGCCAACACGTCCCCATCGTCTAGTGGCCTAGGACACTGCCCTTTCAAGGCGGTGGCATGGGTTCGAATCCCATTGGGGACGCCAATTTAAGGGACTGCCGAAAGGCAGTCCCTTTTTATTTCAGTCCCCAATGGGATTCGAAGCGAGTTCGCGCCCTGACCGGAAGATTATATAGGTTTTCTAGGAGCCCGTCGGACTTTCTCCTCAGAGATGGTATAATAGCGCCGTTATCCCCCTTTGCAAAAGGGGGAAAACACACAGGCACCTTTATTCGTGAGCCATTCGGAGCGGTATTTGGA
>JAAXVQ010000437.1 GCA_013335425.1 Candidatus Firestoneibacteriota bacterium
AAAGATTTGTCCCCTCACCTTTATCCTCTCCCACAAGGGGAGAGGATTTTTATAAACCAAAGCGCCCTTTCCGCAACAAGAACTAGTTAGTGATAACCTTGGCGCCTTGGCGGTGAAACCGATTCTTTTTTCGGACATGAATGAGGCGCAATATAAGTCCACGCCTTTAAAACGAGCCCGCCGCGGCGTCGCCCTAACCGTTTTTTAATCTGTTCTTCACACGACCGTGACTTGAAAAAACGATGATGCCTCCGTGAAGGGACAGACATTCAAGCGGCAAGGGCCGCTTCCGGAGGAAACATCATGGCCAAAGTTGACCTGCACGTGCATTCCAAATATTCCGAACACCCGTCCGAGTGGTTTTTGCAGCGCTTGGGCGCCAACGAATCCTATACCGAACCCGAGTTCATTTATCAAAAGGCCAAACAACGGGGCATGACCCTGGTCACCCTGACCGATCACAACCGCATAGACGGCGCCCTGCTTTTGCAGGAAGCGCATCCCCAGGACGTTTTTTTAGGCGTGGAAGCCACGACCTATTTCCCGGAAGACGGCTGCAAAATCCATTTGCTGGTTTACGGGCTGACCGAAGGCGAGTTCCACGAAGTCCAAAAATTCCGCCCGGACATCTACGACCTGCGGGCCTACCTCCAGGCCCGCAACCTGGCCCACTCCGTAGCGCACGCCACGTTCTCGGAAAACAACCGCTTAAGCCTGGAGAAACTGGAAAAGCTCATGTTGCTGTTTGATACCTTTGAAGGCATCAACGGCGCCCGCAATCGCCTGAACAACACCGGCTGGATGGACGCCTTAAAAACCCTGACCCCGGAACGCCTGGAACGCCTGCAGGCCAAGCACCGCCTAACGCCGTTTTCCGAAACGCCTTGGATCAAAAACTTCACCGGGGGGTCCGACGACCATGCCGGTTTGTTCATCGGCCAGACCTACACCGAGTCCGAAGCGGAAACGCCGGCCGATTTTCTGCAAAGTCTGAAAAATAAAAAGACCCAAGCCTGCGGGCGCTCCAACGACTTCCGGGCTTTTGCCTTCACGATCTATAAAATCGCCTATGATTTTTCCCAATCCCAAGCCAAAACTCCGGGCGCCTCGGGCTGGATGAATCTGCTGCATTCCCTGGTGTTTGACGCCAAGCCGCTGGGCATCAAAAACCGGCTAAAGCTGAACTCGCTCAAGTGGCAGCGTCCGGGCAACAACATTCACCTTCACTTCAAGGAACTGCTGGAGAGCCTGCAACAATTCAAAGACCTCAAAGCCGAAGAAAAACTGCCTTTGGTTTACGACCGCCTGGCGGGCATCTCCGACGAATTTTTCAGCATGTTGTTCAAGTCCTTTGAACGCGACCTGAAAAACGGCGATTTGACGCAGTTGGTCATGAACATTTCAGCTTCCCTACCGGGCTTTTTCCTTTCTCTGCCCTTTTTCTCCACGTTAAAACATATGCACCGGGACCGCGAACTGTTGAACACTTTGGCCGCGGAGTACGGCACACCCCGGTCGCGGCGCACGCAAAAAGTCCTTTGGTTCTGCGACTCCGTGGAAGAAGCCTCCAAATTCCCGGCCTTGTTGCCTCCCAACGAACGTTTCGGAATCACGGAACCCTCCCGCCTGGGGTTTGCCGTCATTACCGACGAGGCCGCCGCGCCAGAGCTGAACTGTGCCCAGGTGTTGCCCCTGCCGGGCATTCTTACCCAGCCGCTTTCCGAGGTCTTGACCTTAAAAGTCCCTTCGCTTTTGAAGTCGCTGGAAAAGATCGAAGCCTTCGATCCCGATGTCATCTACATATCCAGTTTCGGACCCGTGGGTTGGTTGGGACTGCTGGCGGCGAGATTGATGAAAGTTAAAGCCGTGGGCATTTATCAGCAGGATTTGGCCAAGCACTTCAAAGCCACGGTGGCGGACGAAGGCGCCGCGGAGTTGGCCGACGGCTTCTGTCGCTGGTTTTTCGGCGCCATGGACGAAATCCGCGTGCCTTCGCGGAGTTATCGGGACCTGTTGGAAGCGCGCGGGTACGCCTCGGAAAAATTACGCTATGTCCCCTTCGGCCTCGACACCCAAAAATACGCCCCGCGCCAGAGCCGCCTGCCCTATTTGCAGAAAAAATATTGGCCCGCAGCCGAAGGCCCCAAATTGCTTTATGTACGGCAACCCGGAGACGCGAAAGCGTTCGCGTTTCTCTGCTCGCTGATCCAACGCACCCTGACTTCCCATCCCCAAATTCAACTCACGGTGGTGGGGAAAAAAG
>JAAXVQ010000084.1:0-5934 GCA_013335425.1 Candidatus Firestoneibacteriota bacterium
GCGGATAACCGCAAAGGCAAAGCTCAGTATTTTGACATGCGCGAACTGCACATGGCGATGTTGCGGCATAGGTTGATGGAAAAATCTCCGGATCCCAACCGTCAAGCGCTGCTTCAAGCCATACGCAGCGGTTTGGGCAAAGGGGGCGTTAGTCAGGCGCTGGCGCGTATTGACGACAAAACCCTGCTGGAAACTTTAAACCGCGCGCTGCTGCGCAATCCCCAACTTTATCGCGGGCTTGATCTTCGGAAAAATGATCTGGATGTTTGGGCACAAAATATCCTGACCAAGGCTCAAAGGGGTGAAGCACTAAGCGAATGGGAAACCATTACCTTGCACCGACAATTGACTTTGGCGGTTCTGGGGGACATTTTTTTTAATCCCGAACGCCCGGGAACTTATTCACCGAACTTTTTGCAAGCTTATGTCAATGGCACCCAAAAGGAAGCCGTTAACATGCTTGGGGCAGGCAATCACGACCAATTCCGCGTTCCGGAAAATTACGGCGGCATGTTCACTTGGGGCACGCCTTTGGACCAAATTGCGCGGACGGTGCAGGCGTTTTTTGCCATCGCCTCACCCGTTTGGCAGGTATTGCAAAACGACGAACGGGTTACTCAACGGCAGATCAATTTGCCCGGTGGTGAAAAGGTTTGGGAAGGCGGATATGAACCCGAAGCGGAATACGACATCCGCGAAACTTTGCGCCGCTTGAACGAGGTTCGGGCGAAAAATCCATTTTTAACCGCAGCCGGAAATTATCGCTGGCTCTCACTGGTTACCCTGGACGGCAGGGAATTTCCCCATTACGACGCCGCCGGCGTGGTTCCGGTGGTGCGTACTTCCGTGGATCAAAGCAAAGCCGTGGCCGCGTTTTTTAACTTTACCGGGCAGGCGCGCGAAGGGCTCGACTGTCGCCTGGACTTGAAGGACTGGGGCGTGGATACGACGAAACCGTTCAAACTTTTAAACAGTTATAACGGGCAGTGGGTGTTATTCCAGCCCGGCGTCAATGTTTTTTCGGACGGACGCATCCGGCTCAGCCTTCAGCCGGGAGAGTCTTGGATTTTTGAGTTGAGCAAAGCCACATCGCCTAAAACTATCTCCGCCGGTGATTTCAACGCTTTACAAGAGAAACGCGCCCTCGAATGGATCAATAAGCACATCTTAATTCCCCTGGGCTGGACAAAAAAAGAACTAGGGGCTTTGGGCAACCGCAACCTGGTGGCCGAAGCAGGAGGCCTGCGTCGGCTGCTGGCCCTGCTGGCAAGCGTGGAGCACCAAGTGATCCTAGCCAGCCAGGACTTGAAACCTTTGGCTGATTTGTTGACCGAGGATGAGATCAATATGTTTGTTCACCGCTGGGAATTTCCTTATCCGAAGGATCCCAATAGGGTCGAAACCATCCGACCCGAGCAGTGGCTGTTTTTCGAGGTGTCCGCTCCGTTTACCGTTTTGTGGGGACCTGAACAAACAGGCGAAAAACGCCATGCTCAAGTCGCCGGCATGACATTTGACGGCGGTAAAACCTATGTGGCTGCGGCCAAGCCTCAATTTGAACCTGGGAATAACGATTGGTTTACTTTCCGCTGGCCCAACCGTTGGGAGGAATACAATTATCACTTAAAGAAATGGGACTGGCCGGGGTTGAGCCGTCTTGGCCGGGATTTTATGGCGCTGGTCATTGAAGGCGTTAGGAACAAGGTTAGGCGTTTATCTGAAAAAAATGTGTCCGGTACGGCTCCTGACAATGCGCCCTTGAAAATACCTGCTGCCTTGGCCAATCGGTTGCTTTTTTCCCTGGCGAAAGGGAAAGCGATCAAACTCGAAGTCCCGGATAATTTGGGACTGGTTTTGGGGCTCAATGTACGGGGTTTGGGGGCTAAGCTGACAGAGGGTCCAAAGTGGATTTCCGATCCCGATCTGATGCAGACCAATATCCGGGAAACTACTAAATTGTTCGATCCATCACTCTTCAAGAACTTAAATTTGACCTATTATCTGTTTGGGGCCCTGAAGTCTTCGGATTCTTCCAAACCGGTTCATGGACTGGATTATGCGGCGCTTAGGAAGGAGAATCCCGATAATTTAACGGCTGCTTTGAACCGCGAACTGGGCAAGTTTGCGTTTGAAACCCCGGTCAAGGTTATAAAGGCTGCTTGGGTAGATAGGTTTTCCCTTGCGGCTACCTTTGAGATGGGGGAGCAGCAGAAGAAGTTCTCCCTGGTCATGGGCTACCACACCAAACAAGCCGACTATACTTGGGAAGGACAAAAATTCCACGTTTCTGAAAATTTGGGGAATCCCTTTTCGCCAGGGACGGATTTTTGGATGGAGCCGAAAGTACTCGCCGGATTGATTGAAAAAATTCACGCGCAGGGGAAGAAGTCGGGTTTGGATTTTTATATTTGGCAGGCCATGGAAGACGTTACGGAGGAAACTTATAAGCACTTTTATTATAAAGAAATTAACGGTTATGATGAAAATAGAAGTGATTTTGAAATTTTGGCCGCGCACGGCAACGAAGGCGTTGTGCACACCTTCCCCGGCGGCAAGCGAGTCTGGATCCAGAACCGGAAACATCTAAATAAGAGCGAATATGCTCAGGACCAGTTGGTGCCGGATTTGGGAAAGAAGGACGGCGACTCGCGGGAAGAAGTCGAAAATTATGCCTATTGGAAAAACAAATTCACCCTGCGCTTGCAAACCTTGGTTGATTTGGGCGTGGATATGCTGCGCGTTGACTTGGCCCATGAAATCAACAAGGGAATGGATTTCACCCTGTTGCATGAGTTGGTAAAAGAAACCGTCGAATATGCCCGGCACAAAGGGCGGAAATTGTATTTTGTATTTGAAACCTATTCCTATTACGCGCATGAAAAACAGACTTTTGAAAATTGGAACAACGAACTTCCGTACCCGGCCATAAAAAATTATAATAAAGATTTCATGGTAAACAGCTTTGCTTTCTCTCCCAATGCCGGGATCGGCCCGGTCATGGATGTGCTGCAGCGGCAACTTACCGACTCCAAAGCGGCTGCCAGCGCATTGTTGTTCCCTTCCAATTTCGATGAAGCCAGCAGCGTGGATCAAGCCCTGGCCAGGGGCGTGGACCATCAAGCGTTTATAGATTTTTTCATCCTTTTAGCCATAGTCGGGAATAGTTTTCTTCTCCTGCGAGATTTTCTGCAACAACCTGATGAAGCCTGGCCGGTGGTGGGTGGGGAGCGGAACAACGAAGAGGAAGGCATTTATATTTCCCATCGTTTTTTCACGCAAGCTGGATTTGAGAACCTGATGAGACATCCGGTTCCGGAACAAATTCGCGATTCCGCCGCTTTTCACACCTTGCAGAGCAATCTGCAATCCAAGCTCGTAGGCGGGAAATTACTGGCGGACGGTCATGTGCTCTTTTTATTTAAAGACGGCAGTTTGCGCATATTTGACCTGTTGAGCATGCTTGACCCGGCAGTCAGGCAGGATTCCACAGCCCAGCAAGGACGCAGGCTTATTGCCGCGCTGCCGGGCGGCGGGGCTGAAAAAGCCTTGGCGGAAGCCTTTGAAAAGCCGGTAAGTTCCAGTCCGTCTGAAAAATTTTATCAAGGCGCACAGCGGCGACCCGGTGGCCGCTGGCCGCTGCTGCAATCGGTCTATGACCGGCTCGAGGAAGTTTTCACGCGCCTGGGCGGCGAAGCTTTGGGTGAGTTTGTGGGACAGAACCTGGCTCCCTCGCTGGTCGAGTCCGTGGCGTTTGTAGGCGGTTTGAGCCTGGGAATCAGCCTCTGGTTGGCCCCCGGATTGGGCACTTCTTTGGTGATGGGAGTTCCGTTTTGGCTGGGCTGGAGCGCGGCCCAGGCCCTCTGGCATCTCCTGCATTTGCCTGGGCAGGCCCGCGGGGTCCGGTCTCTGACGGAATATGTCAAAGCGCATTGGCGCGATGCCGGAAGCGCACCTTTGCTTAAAATTACCGGCTTGACGGCCTTGAGCCTGGCTGTCCTCCAAATTTTGGCCAATCCCGCAGGTGGGTTGTTGCGCGGGTTATTTTTAACGGTGTTGCTGAGTGCCCACCTGGCGGGCAATTTGCTTTCCAAACAAACCGGAACCAGGGTTTCGGCGCCGGCGCAGGGAGAGGCGTCTCAAAATCGCGCCGACCGTTATTCTATCGAAAGCAAGCCGGCGGCGCCATCGGCAAGCGGGGAAGCTGAACCGGCTCAACCCCAATTCAATCAGCCGTATTTTGGCAAAACCACTTGGGCCCAGCGCTGGTTGGGTCAGTTGTTGCGCAGCCTGATTTTCGGCAGTCAGACGGACTCCGTCGGGCGTCCCGTTTTGCGGTTGCCTTTGGAAGGTTCGGTCTCCTTTTTTCAGGGTGCGTTTTTTGTTGTAAAATTGTGGCTAGCGGACTATCTGCTTGCCGGCCGCTCGACGGGAGTAGCCGAACTCAATACTCAGACCGATTCCCGGATGGCCATGCAGTTGGATGATGCGGCTCGTACCATCTTTGCGCGATACGGTGCGGGTAGTGTTTCCGCGGAGGTGTCCGAGCATGCGCTGTCCGAACTGTCGGTTTGGCAGCGGTGGTTCCGTCCTTGGGGATTTTCCACGGGAAATGCCCGGGGTGAGATCCGAATTTACCTGCCGGATGCCTTGCGCGCCCCGGCGGCAGCGGGCTCGGGCATGCGGTATTTGCGGAACCTTTTGTTGGAACAGCATCTAAGGGTTGGGGAATCACTGAGCCGGAAGGCATTAGAAGCTGAAATGCGCGGTTCTGCGGGCCTAAGGGCTGCTTGGCACCGGGTCTGGATATGGGCGTTACCTTCCGCCTACTTGTTTTCACACCTGGATAGAAACGACCGCTCGGTCCTGGCGCAACAATTACGCCAAGAGGGTTCTGAAGTTCAGGACGCTTATCTGCGCTGGGCCCGGAACCCGGGGACCGAACAAACGCCTGCCTTTTTAAAAATCCTATTGAAGGAAATTCAACATCAAGCTGCCGTTGAGCAAGGAGATTCCTCGCGCACGCTTTGCACACTCTTTGAACGCATGCCGGCGTGGGGCAGTGTGCCCGCAGGGCAATGGCGGGAAAGCCTGTCGCGTGCCAGGACCGCTGAAGCGGTGCTGCTGCCGGCTTGGCTGCTCAGGGCGAACACCTCTGAGTTTAGGGCTTTACTGCGCACTCTGCAGGGTCTGCTTCGGGATTTACCCCTGGATTTGGACCCGGCGGTGGTCCCCTTCCGGCGGGTGCATCAAACTTTGGACGAAGCGGCTTAACGCGGTTGTCTTATGCCGTCGGCGGGTTTGGGCGTCGTTTTTAAAAATTCCCGCAATTCGGGATTTTCCTTATCCTGCAATGATTTTTTGCCCTTGACACTCACACTTTCCCGGGATAGTATGAAAAATCCTGGATTGTGTTAGGCTGGGGGTATTTTTCCATCGATGGCCGCGGATAAGAAAACACTTATAAAAACAGCTTATTTGCATTTTCGCGACGGCCAACTGGATCAAGCTCGGGAGCAATATCAAAAATTGCTGGAGCTGGATGCCGGAGATTTGGTCGCGTTGAACATGCTGGGGGATATCCATGCCCAGCAGGGGCATGTAACCGAAGCCCTGCAATTTTTCAAACAAGCCGTCCAAATCATGCTTGTCCAGGGAGCCAAGGAAAAAGCCGAGAGCATTAAGCGTAAAATGAGCAAACTGGACCCCAACAGTGTGGAGGAGGAGCCTGAGGAAGCGCAGGTTGCGCAACTGGCTCCGGCCGAAACCGGCACGGTTAAGGATGCCATTGAAACCTTAAAGGCGCGTGTTGCCGCCGATCCGAAAAACCTGGAACTGATCCAAAAATTATCCGAGTTATTGGCCAAAACCGGGCGCAATCCGGAGGCGGCGGAACAACTTCTCATTATTGCCAATGCCCTATACAATAACCGGCTG
>JAAXVQ010000084.1:5944-7697 GCA_013335425.1 Candidatus Firestoneibacteriota bacterium
AAAAAAGCCGAGCCCGTTTTTCAACAGATCCTGCAGTTGGAGCCGGGGAACCTGCAAGCCCACATCGCGCTGGGAGAGATCTTCAGCAAGGACGGCTCCGATTCCGAGGCCAAAAAAGAATTTTTGTTTGTGGCCGAGCATTTGATCCGGCAGGGCAACCTGGAACGCGGCCAGCTTTTTGCGCAGAAGGCCATCCAGCTAAAAAGCATCGAAGCTCATTATTACCTGGGCATGGTGTTTTATCAAAAAGGGCAGGTCAACGAAGCGCGCACGGAGTTTGAAACCCTGCTTAAATTCAAGCTGGGACACCAAGGGGCCTTGACTCACCTGGCGCAGATACTCAACCAAACCGGGCAGACCGAGGAAGCTTGGGGTCTTTACGAACGTCTGGTTAAAGCGGACCCTAAAAACGGGGATGCCTGGGAAAAACAGGGGCTGCTCGCCGTCAAAGCGGGCAAGAACGACGTGGCCTCGGAAAAATTCCGACAAGCCATGGAGGTTTTTGCGGCCGAAGAACAGTGGGAACGCGCGGCCTTGTGCGCGGGGGAAGCCTTGAAGGTCGATCCCCAAAACTCGGAACTGTATCTTAAACTGGCCGACGCTTCGTACAACGCCGGCTTGGAGCAGCAGGCCGCCGAAGCTTGCGATGCCTTGGCCGAGTTGTACGAGTCCCAGGGCAAGTCCGAAGAAGCCAAGCAAATCCGCGCCAAAGCTGTTGAATTGAAAAACGGCGGCGTTTCCGGCGCGGTCGTTTCCCCGGTCGAATCACCGGAGGAACCTCCGGTCGCCTCCCGGAGCGCTGAGAAAAATCCCGCGCCCGTGGACGAAGTCAAGGTCATGATGAACATCGCGGCCACCTATATCCGGCAAGGTTCCTTCGACGACGCCATTGAAATCTACCAGCAAATCGCTAAAAAGGACCCCAACAACGAAGAAGTGCGGGCCGCTTTAACCCGGGCTTATGCCATGTTCGCCGGTGTGAATCCTGAAACGGCAGTTACCAAAAAAGCGGTTCCCAAAGCCGGGCCCAAAACCGACAGTGAGGAACAGCAGCGCTTGCAGCGGGAGGCGCGTGAGCGCGCCCAGCAGGAGGCGCAGGCGCGGGCCCAACGCAGCAAGACGCCGACAGAGACGGCTTCGGCATTTTCCGCCAAACCGGCTTCCCCGGAGAGCGACCTCATGCAGAGCATGGGTGCCAAGGAAGACGAAATCGCGGGCGATCATCAGGATGAGTTTATGACCGTCACCGTGGCTGAAATTTACACCAAACAGGGTCTTTTAAACGAAGCCTTGAAAATCTATCAGAAAATTCTTGAGATTGAACCCGGCAACCTGGAAGCGCAGATGAAGAAGCAGGAGCTGGAAAACACCATGGCCGAACAGGAACGTCTGCGGCAGCAGTCCGAAGAAGCTGCCCGGAAAAAGGCCGAAGAAGAAAAAATGGCCGCTGAGGCGGCGGCCAGGGCGGCGTTGGCCAAGTCGCAGGAAGAAAAAATCGGAGCCGGTGCGTTGGCTGCCGAATCCGTCGAAGCGCCCGAGAGCCTGGTTTCCGATAACGTTGCGGAAAACATCCAACCGGGCGTCAAGCCGCCTGACGATAATCCGGAACCTCCCGGTCGGCGGCGGGGGCATGTTTCGTACGTTTAAGGCTCGGGGCGTAAGGTAGGCCTGCGCGCCCGGAAAATCTTTTTAATTTAGATCATCTTTATACGCAACATCCGGATCGATTCTTGTTATAATACTCGCAGCGGTC
>JAAXVQ010000438.1 GCA_013335425.1 Candidatus Firestoneibacteriota bacterium
CTTAAATATTTCGAGAAGATGCCCGCAGTTTACGACGAACTGCTTTCAACCAACCCGATTTTTATCGCCCGCGTGAAAAACGTGGGCGTCCTCTCGGCGGACCAGGCCCGTTCCTTTGCGGTCACGGGGCCGAACCTGCGCGGCTCGGGCGTGCCGCTGGACCTGCGCCGTTCGGAACCCTACTCGGCGTATCCTGATTTCAAATTCGACGTGGTGACCCGCCCGCAGGGCGATTGCCTGGCGCGTTATCAAGTCCGCGTGGAAGAGATGCGTCAGAGCGCGGCCATTGTGGCCCAAGCGTTGGACGGTCTGCCGGAGGGGGAGATCATCTCCAAAGTGCCGCGCGTGTTTCGGCCGCCCGTGGGTGAAGCCTATGCCCGGGTGGAGTCCTGCCGCGGTATTCAAGGTTTTTATTTGGTGTCGGACGGATCGGCCAAGCCCGCGCGCTGCCGCATCCGCGTACCCAGTTTTGCCAACCTGGCGGCCATGCCCGCCCTTTTGGCCGGAGTGGCTGTGGCCGATGTGGTGGCCATCATGGGCAGCCTGGATTTCATTATTCCGGAGATTGACCGATGAACTACATATACGAACCCGCGGCCGCGTTTGCCTGGTGCTTGGAGGGGCTGCACCGCCTGTGTGCTTGGGCCGGCGTGCCTGCCTGGGTAGGGGATTGGACCGGGGCGCTGGCGGTGATGTTTTCCCTCTTCGGTTTTGCGTCCGTCATGGTCATGATCCTGGTCTATGGCGAGCGCAAAGTGGCGGCGCATATGCAAGCCCGGCTTGGGCCCATGCGCGTGGGTTGGCACGGGCTGCTGCAGGTCATCGCCGACGTAATCAAGCTGATGTTCAAGGAAGCCTTTGTGCCTGCAGAGGCGGACAACTGGATCTATCGCGCCGCGCCCTATGTCGTCTTCGTGCCCGGGTTTATGGCGCTCATCGCCATCCCCATGGCTAAAAACGTAATTCCCGCGCAGGTCAATTTGGGGTTGCTCTATGTGTTGGCCGTGAGCACGCCCGGCGTGATCGGCATTTTGATGGCCGGCTGGAGTTCGGGGAACAAATACTCGCTGCTCGGCGGCATGCGTTCCGCGGCCCAAATGGTCAGCTATGAAGTGCCGCTGGTGCTTTCAGTGCTGGGCGTGATTATGCTCTCGGAGTCTATGGATCTGCACGCGATCGTGGAAGCGCAGAAAGTGCCGTTCATTTTGTATCAGCCGCTGGCGTTCGTGATTTTCCTGATTGCAGCCGTGGCTGAAACCAACCGCAATCCTTTCGACATACCCGAAGCCGAATCCGAATTGACCGCCGGGTTTCACACCGAGTACGGCGGGGTGCGCTTTGCCTATTTCTTTCTAGCCGAGTATGTGAACATGTTCGTGCTCTCGGCCCTGGCCGTCACCCTGTTTTTGGGCGGCTGGAAAGGTCCGTTTCTGCCGGGGTGGCTTTGGTACCTGGGCAAGACCTTCGCCCTGCTGTTTTTGTTCATGTGGTTCCGCTGGACCTTCCCGCGTTTGCGCGCGGATCAGTTGATGAACCTGGGGTGGAAGGTGCTCACCCCGCTGGCGTTTTTGAATTTGATCGTCACCGCTCTGGTGCTGGTGTTTATTGGGAAGTAAAAAAACATAAGTTTCACCGCAAAGGCGCAAAGGTCGCAAAGTAAGCTTACGTTGCTCGGGTGGATCGTCTCGAAAAGACAAACGCTCCCTTTGCGACCTTTGCGCCTTTGCGGTGAAATTATTTTTTAAGTTTGGAGCTGCAATTATGTTGGCTATGGCGCGGGAATCCTGGGAAGCTTCGGTCAATTTGTGCAAGGGCTTGGGCGTGACCTTGAAACAGCTTTTCGCCAAACCCGTCACGGTTCAATACCCCGAGGAACGGGTGGTTTGGCCCGACCGCACCCGCGGGCGTTTGGCCCTGCCCCGCGATCCTCAAACCCAGGCGCACCGCTGTACGGCCTGCCTGATGTGTGAAAAAATTTGTCCCAACGGCAGCATTGAAATCACCACGCGCCCGAACGAGGCCGGCAAAAGGGTGCTGGACGATTATGTGTTTCACCTGGAGCGCTGTACGTTTTGCGGGTTGTGCGTGGAGACGTGTCCGTTTGACGCGTTGCGCATGACGCACGAACATGAAATTGCGGTGCGGGACCGCAGCGGTTTGGTTTTGCACTTGCAGCAGGAAACCCAGGTGTTCAACGAAGCCTGGCGCGGCGCGTTGCCGTCCAAAAAGGACGCTTAAGGCTTTAGAGCGGCCGCAG
>JAAXVQ010000439.1 GCA_013335425.1 Candidatus Firestoneibacteriota bacterium
CTCCTGCGCTTCGGGTTCCCCCACAAACTGGCTTTTACTTATTTTACCACCCACGGCATTTCAGTCGCGGAACCGGGAGCGTACATCATTTACTATGGAGTGTTGAGTTTATGCGTAACCTTGGCATTCACCGCGGGGAAACGGTCGTTTTGCCATCACGTTTGCTGGATGGCGCCCTTTATGATTTCCGGCCGCTGGCTCCGCAATCGTTTTCAATGGCCAGCGCTGCATCTGCGGTCGGAAAAAATCGGGTGCACGAACTGTTTGACTTGCACGCGGGACTGTCCCATGAGTCTGGACGTGCATGTCTTGGTGCAACAAGGCCGGATGGAAAACCTGGAATGCATTTTATGCGGTACCTGCGTGGACGGGTGCAAGGCGGGAATTATTAAGTTTGCTTATTTAAACGGGGAAAGTGAAGCACCTAGACGCTAATAGAGTATGAGAAGGGGACGGCTTTCGGATAATCGGATAAGGAAAAAAGTTCGTAACCGATTAACCGAAAGCCGTCCCCAAAAGCGCATTAACACTCGTAAACAATGATTAAGGCAATGCATACCACGTTCCTCTCCCGGAACCCTTCTGGGCGAGATTGTTTTTTTTAACGAGGTTGCGCAAATGCTCTTTCAGCGTGTTTCTGTTGGCGCCGGTCATTCTGACCATCTCCCCAATAGTCACGCGTCCATGACTGCGGACAAAATCCAGAATTTGAACCGCCAGCTCAGGCAGAGCCGCCAGTACCAGCTTTTCTTGTTCAACCTTGGCCGCTAGGATATTTTTTTGTTGCTGCAAAGCTCTGAGGAAGAAAGTGATCCACGGCTGCCAATTGGGCGCATCAGTCCGGATCGTGCCTTGCGTTTGCCTGAGCGCCAGATAATAGCCTTCCTTGCTGTGCTCAATGACGCTTTCCAGCGAGCTGTACGGCACATACGCATAGCCGGCCTGCAACAGGAGCAAGGCGGTCAGAATCCGGCTAAGACGGCCGTTCCCGTCCTGGAAAGGATGGATTTCCAGGAACACGATCGTGAACATGGCGATGATCAGCAACGGATGCAGCCGGTGTGTCTCCCTGGCTTCTTTGAGCCAATCGATCAGTTCACGCATCAGACGCGGAGTATCAAAGGGCGATGCCGTCTCGAAGACAATGCCGATCTGCCGGCCGTTGGCATCGAAGGCGGCCGCACCATTCGGGTTGGTCTTATAATTCCCCCGATGCCGTTCATCTTTCTCACTGTGGATCAGGAGATCCCGATGTAATTGCTTGAGGTGGTTTTCGGTTACGGGAATGTTCAGCCAGGAATTAAAAACCAGGTCCATGACCTTCGCATAGCCGGCCACTTCCTGTTCGTCGCGGGTGGCAAAGGCTGTGATTTGGAGTTTGGAAAGCAAGTGCTCGACTTCCCGGTCGGAGAGTTTGCTGCCTTCAATTCGGGTTGACGATCCGATGCTTTCAATGGTTGCGACGCGGCGCAGAGCAGTCAAACGCTCCGGCGCCAGAGTGCCCAGGGAGCGCCAGGCGCCTTTAAACTCATCGATTTCCGCGATGGTGGAAAGAATCTCGGGCGTGATCTGAATAGTATCTGGGTTTAGCATGGGTCATCTCCTCACCCGTATTGTCACCCAAAAGCACCCGATTAGCAACATTAATTGACACCCATAATTACACCCATAATAACCCAAAATAATTTTTACCTTAAATTTAAAGCCGTATTCTGGTGAGATTCCCGTGGGACGGTAAGAACTTAGCAATTTAGCATTTTCTCCAAGTTTTTTAACCCTCTAGCTGCCTGTCGGACTTTCTCCTCAGAGATGGTATAATAGCGCCGTTATCCCCCTTTTGCAAAGGGGGATACAAAGGGATTTGATAAATGATATTGGCCTATAATCACGACCTCAAACAACATTCGCAAACGCTTCGAAAGAAAATGACCGAAGCCGAAAACCATCTTTGGAAGCGCCTTCGTGGAAAACAAATCGGCGGCTTGTCGCGAAGTGTTCGTCAACACCGAAGGCGTCCTGAAGCAAATCCTTCCGGACGAACTGGCCCGGCGCGAAGACCGCCTGGCCGCTATTGCCCGCCTCCAGGCTGAAATCAAACAGCGGGCAACGGAACGAGACCGGAAAACCCAAGAAGAGTACGAGCAAAAGATCGCCGACCGCCGCAAGCGGCGAATGGACGCTGTTCTGCATGGCCTGGAACATGAAACGGCTGCATGGGCTGAAATTGAGCCGGGCCTAATCAACT
>JAAXVQ010000440.1 GCA_013335425.1 Candidatus Firestoneibacteriota bacterium
TGCCCAAGCACCCGGTGCACCAGGCGCGTGCCGAAGAATTGGAAGCCCAAGGCGAGAATGCTTTCTTGACCTACTCGCTGCCGCGCGCCATACTCATGCTGCGGCAGGGATTCGGGCGTTTGATCCGCCGGCACGAGGACAAAGGCGTGGTGGCGGTTTTGGACCCAAGGGTACGCAGCCGTTCCTGGGGCAAGTTGTTCATCACAGCACTGCCGGCCTGCATCCGCTTGCAGGCGCTGCCGCAGGTGGCGGCCTTTGTGGAAAAACATTTCCCCCCCGAGACAAGCCGGGGCGGCGGGAAAGAGGCATAGCATGGAAAACGCAAGTCCGCTGGCTTTAACCCTGATCGTCATCGGGGCCATGATGGGTTTTGGACGGGAATGGCTTATCACGGGCTATCTCTGGGTTTATAAAAAAATCCGCGGCCAGGAACCTCCCGCGCGCTTGGGAGCGGGGGTCAAATTGTATCTGGTGATGATGAGTTTAATTTTCACCATGGTGGGGCTGATGGGCATGTTCGGGATTTGGAAATATTAAGGCGCCGCTGCGAAACGTCACTGGCTTTCCACGGGTGTACACTTAGCTCAGGCGGAGGACGGATCGGATCAAACGTTGCTTTTCATCGCGTGGGAGGGCTTTGATTTTGGCTTCACGCTGCTGAGCTTTATGGCGGCTGCGGGCCGCTTGGGACCATACCAGTTTGACCGGACCGCGGCTATGGGTGTACCGGGCGCCGTGACCGGACTGATGTTCTTCCAGGCGTCGCGCCAAGTCCGTGGTGGAGCCGGTGTAATAGCTTTGATCCGCGCATTGCAATATGTAGGTGTGCCAACGGGGCATGGGAAAACAGATACCTGCTGGATTTGACTTTTTAAAACGGGGCAAAGAATTTGGTGCGGAAGGGGGGAGTTGAACCCCCACAAGGTTGCCCCTACTAGACCCTGAATCTAGCGCGTCTGCCAGTTCCGCCACTTCCGCACGGTCTTTTTTGTAGGCATGAAAATATACCCTGGAGATCAGGGCCTGTCAACCTTAAAACCGAAAGTTAGGCTTTTAAAGTGTCTGGCATGGGGGCTCGGTGTCGGGTAAACCAGATTTTTTTTGAAAACGAGGAGTGACCATGTCGCGAAAATCCAATCCTGTCGATCCGCTGGACGTCGGCGCAGTGTTGGCCGCACTCGAGCCTGGGCCCCTATCCCTGCGCGATTTGGCCAAGGCCTTAAACATTCCGGCCGCAGGCCGCGAGCGGTTTAAACGTCAACTCGACGATCTGCTCGTTCGTCGCCAGGTGGTGCAGATTAAAGGCGGCTTTTTCGGATTGGGGGGCACGCCCCAACCACGCGCCCAAAACCTGATCACGGGCAAGGTGGTGCAAAAGCAGGCGGAGTATGCGTTTATCATCCCCGAGGACCCCGGGCAAAAAGATCTGTACGTGGCTTCCGCGGATTTGCAGGATGCGCTCCCGGACGACGTGGTGGAAGCGCGGATTTTGCCCAACAGCACCGGCACTCGGCGCCAGGCCAAGGTCTTGCGGGTGGTGCAGCGCGCCCATGAACGTTTGGTGGGCACGTTCCGCCGCGAGCGCAAGCTGGGCTTTTTACGCCCCGCGGGCCTGCCGTTTGTGCGCGAATTTTTAATCCCCAGCGAAGCGCAGCAGGACGCCCGCGACGGGGAGCAGGTCGTGGCCCAGGTCACAGCTTGGCCCGAGGGGTATGTGGCCGGCCGCGCCAAGATCATCGAAATCCTCGGAGACGCGGACCAGCCCGGGGTGGACGTTACGGTGATTGTCCGCAAGCACGGCCTGGCGGAATCGTTTTCCGAGGAAGCCCAAGAACAGGCCCGGGGTTTGGCGCGCGAACCCGGGGCGGAAGAGGTCGCCGGACGCCTGGACTTGCGCGGGCTGCCGATTGTAACCATTGACGGGGAAGATGCGCGGGATTTTGATGATGCGGTTTCCTGCGAGGATCGGCCCGGCGGCGGCTGGCGCTTGGGGGTGCACATTGCCGACGTGTCATATTATCTGCGGGAAAACACGCCTTTGGACCTGGAAGCCCGGGAACGCGGCACGAGCGTGTATCTGCCGGACCGGGTGCTGCACATGCTGCCCGAGCCCTTGTCCACGGGAGTGTGCAGCCTGGTGCCCGGCCGCGACCGCTTGACCGTCTCGGCGTTTATGGACATAGAACCCGACGGGCGGGTGGAGCACACTGAGTTTTTCCGCAGCGTGATTCACAGCGCAGGACG